>CBDDRX010000094.1:0-14984 GCA_965233165.1 uncultured bacterium
GTCGACGTCCACCACCAGCATGGCGTCGGACTCGGCGCAGGGCTCGAGGTGCTCGGGGCGGATGCCGAAGAGGACATCGCGGCCATTGCGCTTCTGCGGGATCAGGTTCATCGGCGGCGAGCCGATGAAGCCGGCGACGAAGGTCGTCGCCGGGCGCGAGTACACCTCGATCGGCGTGCCGATCTGCTCGGCGCGGCCGGCGTTCATGACCAGCATGCGGTGCGCGAGGGTCATCGCCTCCACCTGGTCGTGCGTGACGTAGAGCGTGGTGGTCTGCAGGCGCTGGTGCAGCGCCTGCAGCTCGGCGCGCATCTGCACGCGCAGCTTCGCGTCGAGGTTGGACAGCGGCTCGTCGAAGAGGAACACGGTGGGCTCGCGCACGATGGCCCGCCCCATCGCGACGCGCTGGCGCTGCCCGCCGGAGAGCTCGCGCGGCTTCCTCTTCAGGAAGTCCTTCAGCCCGAGGATGCCCGCCGCGGCCTGCACGCGCGGCTCGATCTCGGCCTTCGGCAGGCCCTTGATGCGCAGGCCGTAGGCCATGTTGTCGTGGACGGACATGTGCGGGTAGAGGGCGTAGTTCTGGAACACCATCGCCATGTTCCGCGCCTTCGGCTCCAGGTCGTTCACCACGCGGCCGTCCACCGCGATCTCGCCCGAGGTCACCGTCTCCAGGCCGGCGATCATGCGCAGCAGCGTGGACTTGCCGCAGCCGGAAGGGCCGACCATCACGACGAACTCGCCCGAGGCGATCTCCATGGAGATGCCCTGGATGACCTTCACCTCGCCGAAGGACTTGTAGACGTTGCGGATGGAGACGCTGGCCATGGCGTCGCTATTTCTCGGTGTCCACGAGGCCCTTGACGAACCATTTCTGCATGACGAGGACCACCAGGGCGGGGGGCAGCATGGCGAGCATCGAGGCGGCCATGACGAGGTTCCAGTCCACCGAGGCGTCGCCGCCCGGGATCATGCGCTTGATGCCGATCACCGCCGTGTACATGTCCTCCTGCGTGGTGACGAGCAGCGGCCACAGGTACTGGTTCCAGCCGTAGATGAACAGGATCACGAACAGCGCCGCCATGTTGGTGCGCGACAGCGGCACCACCACGTCCCAGAAGAAGCGCATCGGTCCGGCGCCGTCCATGCGCGCCGCCTCGGTGAGCTCGTCCGGGATGGTCATGAAGAACTGGCGGAACAGGAAGGTCGCCGTCGCCGAGGCGATGAGCGGCAGGATCAGGCCGGGGAAGGTGTCGATCATGTGCAGGTCGGCCATCACCTTGTAGGTCGGGAAGATGCGCACCTCCACCGGCAGCATGAGCGTGATGAAGATCAGCCAGAAGAAGAACATGCGCATCGGGAAGCGGTAGTACACGATGGCGAAGGCGGAGAGCAGCGAGATGATGATCTTGCCGATCGAGATGGAGAGCGCCATCACCAGGCTGTTGAGCATCATGCGCGAGACCGGCGCGGTGCTCGCGCCTTCCACGCCCTCCTTCAGCACCGTGCGATAGTTCTCGAGCAGGTGCGTCCCGGGCAGGAGCGGCAGCGGCACCTGCAGCATGCGCTCCGCGGTATGGGTCGAGGCGACGAAGGTGATCCAGACCGGGAAGGCGACGGTCACGACCCCCAGGATGAGCAGGGCGTGGCACAGGATGCGCAGGCCCGCGCGGCGCTCGACCATCATCCGTACTGCACCCTGCGCTCGATGTAGCGGAACTGCACCACGGTGAGCGCGATCACGATCGCCATCAGGACCACCGACTGCGCGGCCGAGCCGCCCAGGTCGCCCGCCTTGAAGCCGTCGTGGAACACCTTGTAGACCAGGATCTCGGTCGCGCGCACCGGCCCGCCGCGGGTCGAGGCGTCGATCACCCCGAAGGTGTCGAAGAACGCGTGCACGATGTTGACGACGAGGAGGAAGAAGGTGGTCGGCGAGAGCAGCGGGAAGGTGATGGTGGTGAAGCGCCGGAGCGGGCCGGCGCCGTCGATCGCCGCGCCCTCGAGGAGCGACTTCGGGATCGCCTGCATGCCGGCGAGGAAGAACAGGAAGTTGTACGAGATCTGCTTCCAGGCCGACGCGATGACGATCAGGGTCATCGCCTCGCCCGCGTTCAGCAGGTGGTTCCACTCGTAGCCGAAGCCGGCCTGCAGCACGTAGGTGAGGAAGCCGATCGACGGGTTGAAGATGAAGGTCCAGATCACCGCGGCGACCGCCGGGGCGACGGCGTAGGGCCAGATGAGCAGCGTCTGGTAGGCCTGCGCGCCGCGCAGGATGTAGTCGCAGCACGCGGCGAGCAGGAGCGCGATCAGGAGCGCCGAGCCGGTCATCAGCACGCTGAAGACCGCGGTGACCCGGAACGACTCGAGGTAGAGCGGGTCGTCGAAGAGCTCGCGGAAGTTGAGCAGGCCGACGAACTGGACGTTGATGCCGAACGCATCCTGGATGAGCAGCGACTGCCAGAGCGCCTGGCCCGCCGGCCAGACGAAGAACACCAGCGTGATCGCGATCTGCGGCGCGACCAGCAGGTAGGGCAGCCAGCCGGGCGGGAAGTGGACGCGCTTGTCGGTCGCCATGCAGGCTGCCCTCGGCTTTTAGCGCCCCGGCGGGCGCTCAGGTGCGCGGGCGGTTCGCCCGCTCGAACTTGCGCAGTTCCTCGTTGCCGCGGCGCACCGCGTCGTCGAGCGCCTGCTTCGCGCTCTTCTTGCCCGACCACACCGACTCGAGCTCCTCGTCGTTGATGGTGCGGATCTGCACGAAGTTGCCCAGCCGCACGCCCTTGGACGCCTTGGTCGGGTTCTTCATCAGCAGCTGCTCGATGGCGATCTCGGTGCCGGGGTTCTTCTCGTAGAAGCCCTGCGCCTTGGTGAGCTCGAAGGCCGCGCGCGTGATCGGCACGTAGCCGGTGCCCTGGTGCCATTGCGCCTGGATCTCGGGCGAGGCGAGCAGCGTGAAGAACCGGGCGATGCCGCGGTACTCGCTCTTGCTCTTGCCGGCGAACACCCAGAGGCTCGCGCCGCCGATGATCGTGTTCTGCGGCGCGCCGTCCACCTCGTGGTGGTAGGGCAGGTGCGAGATCGCGAACGCGAACTTGGAGTTCCTCTTGATGTTCGCGTAGGCCGCCGACGAGGTCGTCAGCATCGCGCACTCGTTGCTGTAGAACTTCGCCTCCGGCTCGGTGCTGCGCCCGGCGTAGGTGAAGCGCCCGTCCTTCGCCCACTCGCCGAGCATGGCGACGTGCTTCACCATGACCGGGTTGTTGTAGGTCAGGCGGGCGTCCATGCCGGCGAGCCCGTTCTCCTTCGTCGCGAAGGCGACGTTGTGCCAGGCGCTCGAGCTCTCGAGCTGCACCCAGGACTGCCAGGCGGTGGTGAAGGCGCAGGGCAGCGCGCCCGTGCCCTTGATCTTCGCCGCCGCGACCGCGACCTCGCTCCAGGTCTTCGGCGGCTTCTCCGGGTCGAGGCCCGCGCGCCTGAACGCGTCCTTGTTGTAGTAGAAGACGGTGGTCGAGCTGTTGAAGGGCATGGACAGCATGCGGCCCGCCGGGTCGGTGTAGTAGCTCGCGACCGCCGGGACGTAGGCCTTCGGGTCGAACTTCTCGCCCGCCTCCTGCATGATCTGGTACACGGGCTTGATCACGCCGCGCGCCGCCATCATGGTCGCGGTGCCCACCTCGAAGACCTGCACGATGTGGGGCGGCTGCTTCGCGCGCGCCGCCGCCACGGCGGCGGACATGGACTCGGCGTAGGCGCCCTTGTAGACCGGCACCACCTTGTACTCGGACTGCGAGGCGTTGAACTTGCCGGCGATCTCGTTGACGCGGTCGCCGAGCGCGCCGGTCATCGAGTGCCACCACTGGATCTCGGTGGCCGCCTGGGCCTGGGTCGCGGCGAGCAGCGCCGCGGCGATGAGGGTCTTGCGCATCATGGGGTCCTCCCGTCGCCCGCGCGATGCGGGCTATCTGCCCACGCTAGCGGAGGCGCGGCCGCGGCCCTTGAGGCAGGTCAAACGCCGGTCGCGTCGGCCATCAGGTTGCGCCACAGCCGGTAGCGGCGGGCGGGCGCCCGGTCGTACTCCGGGGCAAAGACCTGCTCGGGCGCCGCGCTGTTCCACCCCTCCGGGCGCCCGGCGGCGAGATAGGCGATGCCGCGGGCGCTCGCCTCGGGGTCGTCGCGGCGGTGCACCGGCAGGCCGGTCAGGGAGGCGAGGCAGCGGCACAGGCCGTCGAGCCGCGAGACCCCGCCGCTCGCCCGGATCCGCCGCGGCGGCTCGATCCGCGCCTGCATGTTGTCCATGTTGGCGACGAGGAGGAACGCGATGCTCTCGGCGAGCGCGACCCCCTTCTCGGCCACGCCGCCCTCGCCCACGAAGCGCGACTCGAAGTGCGCCTTCCAGAACGGCCCGCCGAGCCCCGCGATGCCATTCAGGAATACAGGGAGGGTTTCGTGCCTCTTTTCCATCCACCGGGAAAGTTCATGCGTCAAATCAGGAACGGCAAATTCACGGGAGAACCACTCCAGCGCGGTCCCGCAGCCGTTCACGTTGCCTTCGACCATCCACACCGTTTGCTTCCCGTCGTCGAGGATGATCCCGGTGAGCTGGCGCGGCACGTAGCCCGGGTCGCGCTCGAGCGCGCGCTGCACGAACGCGCTGGTGCCGAGGTTCACGTAGGCGCAGTCGGCCTCGGGCCAGCCGAAGGCGAACACCGCCGCGGACTGGTCGCCGTTCACCGCCCGCAGCGGCACCGCGATCCCGCCTGCCTCGAGCGTGCCCCATGCGCCGACCGTGGGGTGGCTCGCCGGCAGGAAGCCCGCGGGCAGGCCGAAGAGCTCGAGGAGCTCCGGATCCCAGTCCCGCGACTCCAGGTTCCAGAGCTGCGTGCGCGCCGCGCACTGCGGGTCGGCGAGCAGCGGCCGCTCGCGCCCGAGGCGGAAGGCGAGGAAGCTCGCCATCGGCCCCCACGCCAGCCGGCCGTCCCCGGCGGCCGCGCGCACCGCGGGCAGGTGGTCGAGGGCCCAGCGGAGCTTGCTCGCGCCGTAGTGCGGCGATAGGAAAAGGCCGGTCTTGCGGTGCACGCGCTCGCCGTGCTCGCCCTCGAGCGACGCGATCCACTCGTGGGCTCGCCGGTCCTGCCAGCTGAAGACCGGCGAGAGCGCGCGGCCGTCGCGCCGGTCCCAGCACAGCGCGCTCGCGCGCTGGCTGGCCAGCCCCGCCGCCTTGATCCTGGATTTGTCTTCTCCCAGCGGAGAAACGGCACGGGCAATTGCCTGAAAGACCGAGGACACGACCTCCTCGGCATCCTGCTCGGCCCAGTCGGCCTGCGGGCGCACGAGGCCGATCGCCTGCTCGCCGCTCGCGACCACGCGGCCTTGCGCGTCGAGCACGAGCGCGCGGCTCGCGTGCGTGCCCTGGTCGATCGCCAGGGTGAGCGCGGCGCTCACGCGAGGGTCGGCTCCTAGTTTGAAGGCAGGCGATAGCAGCGGGCGACGTGCGCGCCGCACTGCATGGCGCACTCCGAGACGTCGCGCCAGTAGCGCAGGCTCTTCTCGGCGTTGCGGCGCGTCCAGTCCGCCTGGAGGCGGAACAGGTCGCCGGCGTCCTTCGCTTCGGCGATCGCCTTGTGCGTCGCCACCGCATCCGCGTGCGCTTCGGTGGCGGCCTCGAGCTGCACCTCGTGCAGGCGCGTCGCGCCCTCGATCACCGCCTCGACGGCCCCGAGGCCGCTGTCGAGCTGCCGCTTCCAGGCCTGCATGAGGAATTCGTCGGGTCTGCCGTTCATGGTGCGTCTCCTCGCGTTGTCAGGGTTGCAGGACGCAGCGCCCGGGTGCGGGCTCTCCGTCGGGAAGCTGCGGCGGCCCGCCCGGCGCGCCGGAGCGCTCCGCGAGCCAGCGCTGCCATTCCGGCCACCAGGAGCCGCTCGTGCGCGGCGCGCGAGCGAGCCACGCTTCCGGATCGAGGTACGGCTCGCCGTGCAGGCGCGTCGCGACCTGGTAGCTGCGGTGGTCCTTGCCCGGCTCGCTGACGATGCCGGCGTTGTGGCCGCCACTCGCGAGCAGGAAGGTGACGTCGGAATCCGTGTAGAGATTGGCCTTGTACACGGAGCGCCAGGGCGCGACATGGTCCCGCGTCGTGCCGACGGCGAAGAGCGGCACGCGGATGTCGGAGAGCGCGATGCGCCGGCCGCGCGCCTCGTAGCGCCCGGCCGAGAGGTCGTTCCTCAGGAAGAGGCTCCTCAGGTAGCCGGCATGCATGCGGTAGGGCATGCGCGTGGCGTCCGCGTTCCAGGCCATGAGGTCGGTCATCGGCGGGCGCTCGCCGGGCAGGTACTCGCGCAGGCGGCGCGACCAGACGAGGTCGTTGGAGCGCAGGAGCTGGAAGGCGCCGGCCATCTGGCGCGTGTCGAGCGTGCCTTGCGCGCGCATCACGTCCTCGAGCAGCGCCACCTGGCTGTCGTCGATGAAGAGCGTGAGCTCCCCCGCCTCCTCGAAGTCCACCTGCGCGGCGAGGAGCGTGAGCGAGGCGAGGCGCTCGTCCTTCGCCTGCCCGAGCGAGGCCGCGGCGATGGCCGCGAGCGTCCCGCCGAGGCAGTAGCCCGCCAGGTGCACCTTGCGCTGCGGCGCGATGCGGCCGATGGCGTCGAGCGCCTGCAGCACGCCCAGCTCGAGGTAGTCGTCCATCGAAAGGTTGCGGTCGGAAGGGCCCGGGTTCCGCCACGAGATCATGAACACGGTGTGGCCGCGCCCGACGAGGTACTTCACCAGCGAGTTGTGCGGCGAAAGGTCCAGGATGTAGTACTTCATGATCCATGCCGGCACGACCAGCACCGGCTCGGGATGCACCTGCCCCGTGGCGGGCGCGTACTGGATGAGCTCGATCAGCCGGTTGCGGAAAACGACGCGCCCCGGGGTGACGGCCACGTCCCTGCCGGGCACGAAGTCCTCCGCCCCGGCGGGGCGCTCGCCGAGGGCGTCGCGGCGCGCGTCCTCCAGGAAGTTCTGCATCCCGTTCACGAAGTTCATGCCGCCTTGCGCGCGCGCCGCCTGCAGCACTTCCGGATTGAGGAAGGGATTGTTCGAAGGCGAAAGGAGGTCGAGCGCCTGGCGCATGGCGAAGTTGACGACGTGCTCGTGGTGCGGCGAGACGCCGTGCACGCCGGTCGTGGCGTTGTGCCACCACTGCTGCCAGAAGAGGAAGCCCTGGTACATCGCGCTGTACGGCCACTGCTGCCAGGCGGCGCCGCGGAAGCGGTTGTCCTGCTCGAGCGGCTCGATGCAGCCGGGGCACTCCTTGCCCTGCGCGGTCCGGCCGATCCAGTCCAGGTAGCGCAGCCACTTGCGCGCCGCCTTGCGCTGCAGCTCGACCAGCTTGCCCGGCGAGGCGGCGAGGAGCAGCCACCAGTCGCCGAACGCGAGCGCCAGCGCAGCGGGCGAGATGCCCAAGGTCAGCCGCGCGGCGTACGCGCGCGCGAGCCGGTCGTTCTCGAGCGCAAGGCGCGCGGCGGGGTCGAGCTCTTCCTCGACGGGCGCCAGCTCTAGCGGCGCGCCCATGGCGTCTCCTCCAGGCGCTCGCGCGCCGCCGCGAACGCCGCGTCGACCGCCTCGGCTTCGCTTTCGCGCTCCGGCCCCGCGACCAGGCTCTGGCGCTGCGGCGCGCGGATGTCGAGCGACAGGGAATACCGGATACCGCCGCCCTGCGCGCGGCGCTCGAGGACAGTGCGCACGGCCTCGATCTCCGGCCAGGCGTCGCGCAGATCGGCGACCTGGTGCTGTATCAGTGCATGGATGGATTCGCTCACTCTTGCACGGTACCCTGCTGCGCCGCGGCGCACTTGATGCGCGTCAAACGCGGCGCGTCTACGCGCCGAGCATGCGCACCACGCCGAGATACACCAGCACGCTGAGGATGTCCTGCACCACGGTGGCGAGCGGGCCGGCGCCGAAGGCCGGGTCGCGGCCGCTCTTCTCCAGCGCCCACGGCAGCAGCAGGCCGAGCGCCGCGGCGACGGTGCCGGCGGCGAAGATCGCGATCGCGACCGCGGCCGCGAGGCGCAGGTCGGAGAACACCGCCAGGATGGGGAGGAAGCTCGCCGCGCCGAGCAGCGCGCCGAGCAGCATCCCGGTGCGCACCTCGCCCGCCAGCAGGTGGCCGATGCCGGCGTGCGTGAGCGACAGCCCGCGCACCGCGATCGCCTCGCTCTGCGTGCCGATCGCATCGGCGAGGTAGACGATCCCGGGGACGAAGAAGGCGATCGCGAGGTTGCGCTCGAAGGTGCTCTCGAAGCTCGCCATCGCGACCGTCGCGAGCCCGCTGCCGAGCAGGCCGAAGAGGAGCCAGGGCAGGCGGTGGCGCACGCGGCGCGCGGGAGGATCCTCGATCGCGTGGCGAGCCATCGCCTCCTCGCGGTGGATGCCGGCGAGGTGGTGCAGGTCCTCGACGTGCTCGCGGCGCAGCACCTGCAGCAGCGCCTGCGAGGGCATCACGCCGAGGGCGTGGCCGCGCGCGTCCACCACCGGCAGCGCGTCGACGGCGTAGTGCAGGGCGAGCGAAGCCGCCTTCTCCTGGTCGGTTTCCGGCGTCACCGAGGGAAATCCGTGCTTCGCGAGCTTGCCGACCGGACGCGCGGCCTCCGCATGCAGTAATGCCTGGATCGGCACGACCCCCTCGAGCCGCCCGTCCTTCGCGCAGACGAGCACCAGCTCGACGCTCGCGGGCTTTTCCTTCTCCAGGCGAGCGAGCACGGCCGACGCGGACTCGTCCGGCCGTGCGCGCAGGACATCCGCGATCAGGTGGCTGCCGACGTGCTCGTGGCGCTTCACGCCGGCAGGACCGCCACGCGGGACTTAGCGGCCGCCGCGCCCGGCACCGCCGCCCGCGCCCGGCCCGGTACCCGGGCCGCTGCCCGGCCCGCGGCCTGCGCGCGGCTGGTCGGGCAGTTGCACGCCCCGCTCCTTCGCGCGCTCCTTCATGCGCTCATGGTGCTCGGCGCGGACCTGCTCGCGCTCCTGCTGCGTTTTCGCGGCGCGCACGCGGTCGCGGTACTCGTTGCGCTCCTGGCGCGTCATCATCTGCGAGCCGTAGATGTCGCGGTCGCGGATTCGCTGCTGCGACTGCGCCTGGCTCTGCGCCTGGGTCTTGTCCTGCGCGAAGGCGGCAGGCGCGGCAAGCGCGACGGCGAGGGCTGCGTACAGCGGTAGAAGTCTGGTCTTCATGTGCTTTCCTTTCAGTTTGCGAGGCTCAACGGCTGATGCGATGGCGACCACGGTCGCGTCCCCAACGCCCCCATGTCGCCAGACTAGGACGTGCCGCGGGCAGGGTCTTGACCTAAAGCAAGATCAGGCGATCCTGCCGGCGAGGTAGTCGACGACCTGGTCGAGCGTGGCGAGCTTCGCGTAGTCGGATTCGGGGATCTCGACCTTCAGCTTCTCGTGCAGCGCGACCAGGAAATTCAGCCAGTCCATGGAGTCGAGGTCGACCTGGTCGCGCAGCAGGCGGCCGCCCTCCAGCTCGCCCTCCTCCACTTCGGGGGCGATGCGCTTCAGCTCGGCCAGCACCGCGTTGCGGATCTCCTGCCTGTTCATAGCTTCTCCGGTTCCTGCAGCGTGGCGGAAAGGCGCGCGAGGTACAAGGCGCCCCGGTGGCCGTCGCTCACGCGGTGGTCGGCGGCGAGGCTCGCGACGACCCGGCCCTCCTTCACGCTGCCGAAGCCGACGATCGCGACCTGCGGGGGATAGATGATCGGGAACACCGCGTCCACGCCGCCCTCGCCCAGGTTCGTGACCGTGATCGTCGGGTCGGACATCTCGGAGGCGCGCAGCGAGCCGGCGCGGGCGCGGCGCACGAGGTCGGCGAGCGCCTTCATCAGCTCGTCGAGCGGGAGCTCGGCGACGTCGTGGATCGCCGGGGCCACCAGGCCGCCCTGGCGCAGCGAGATCGCCACGCCGGCATGCACCGCGGGCGCGGGCTGGTACGCCCCGTCGCGGTAGAAGCCGTTCAGGTCCGGAAAATCCGCGAGCGCGAGCGCCACCGCCTTCAGCTGCAGCGCCGCCATCAGCAGGCGCCCGGTGATCGGGCGCTTCGCGTTCTGCGCCGCCAGCCAGTCCGCCGCACGCTGCATCGGGATCGTCTGCGACAGGTAGTAGTGGGGAATCTCGCGCTTCGACCGGCTCATCGCCGCGGCGATGGCCTTGCGCATCCCGGCGCTCCGGTCTTTGTCTTCGGGTTTCTTTTCTTCCGGTCCTTTTTCTTCCTTCACGGCCTTCTCGACGTCCTCGACGATGATCGAGCCGTGCGGCCCGGTGCCATGCAGCTTCGCGAGGTCCACGCCCTTCTCGAGCGCGTGCTTGCGCGCCGCCGGCGAAACACGGATGCGCTCTTCCGCCGCAGGGGGAGGAATGGCTTGTGAAGAAGCGACCCCGTTGAGGCGCGCCATGACGGTGCCGACGGGGATCGTCTCGCCGGGCTGCGTGATGAGCTCGCTGACCGTCCCGTCGCTCCAGATCTCGACCTCGACCGCCGCCTTCGAGGTGTCGACCACGGCGATCACCTGGCCGCGCTTCACGGCGTCGCCTTGCTTCACCTTCCACTCCAGGAGCTTGCCCTCGTCCATGTCGGCGCCGAGGGAGGGCATCTTGAACTCGATCATGCGCGCACCTTCGCGAGGCGCACCAGCTCGCGCGCGATGTCGTGGAGCGGCAGGACGCAGTCCACGCTTCCCGTCGCGATCGCCGAGTGCGGCATGGCGAAGGCGTGCGAGCTGGCCTCGTCCTGCGCGATCACGGCGCCGCCGGCGCGCTTGACCGCCTGGACGCCGTCGGTGCCGTCGCTGTCGTAGCCCGTGAGCACGACGGCGATCACCCGTCCGTGGAGCGCTTCGGCCGCCGATTCGAACAGCGGGTTGGCCGACGAGCGCACGTGCCGGATCTTGTGGCCATCGGCCAGCGTGAGCACGCGCTCCGCGGAGATCGTCATGTGCAGGTCGAAGGGCGCGAGGTAGACCATTCCCTTGCGCATCACCTCGCCTTCCTCCGCCATCTTCACCGGAAGCGTGGAGTGGCGTCCCAGCACCTTGGCGAGCATGTGCGGGTGGCGCGCGCTGCGATGCTGCACGATCGCGATCGGCAGCGGGAAGTCGGGCGGCAGCGCCGCGAGCAGGGTCCCGAGCGCCGCGACGCCGCCGGCGGAAGCAGCCATGACGACGGCCTCGTACTTCACGAGAACAGCCCTTTCACGGCCGCGACGATCTTCTCCGGCTGCGGCAGCGCCGCTTCCTCGAGGTGGCGGGCGTAGGGGACCGGCACCTCTTCCTTGCACACGCGCGCCACCGGCGCGTCGAGGTCGTAGAAGGCCTCCTCCATGATGCGCGCCATCACCTCGGCGGCGAGGCTGCCGCTCCTCCAGCCTTCGTCCACCACCACGGCCCGGCGTGTTTTTCGAACTGAATCGATCACTTGAGTGAGGTCGAGCGGCCTCAGCACCCGCAAGTCGATCACCTCGCCATCGACCTCCTGGGCGGCCTGCAGCGCCTTCGGCACGCACGCGCCGTAGGTGACCAGGGTCACCTTGCTTCCGGAGTGAAGAACTTTGGAGGAGCGCAGGTCGACCGCCTGGCCGGACAGCTCGCCCTTCGTCTCGAACAGCGCCGGGTACTCGAAGATCACCACCGGGTTCGGATCGTCGAGCGCGGCGAGCACCATGCCGCGCGCATCGTCGATGCTCGCCGCGGCGACGACCTTCAGCCCCGGCACGTGCGCGTACCACGCCTCGAGCGCATTGGAATGCTGCGCGGCGAGCTGGCGGCCGGCGCCGCTCGACATGCGGATCACGACCGGCGCAGAAAGCTGCCCGCCGGACATGTGGCGCAGCATCGCCGCGCCATTCACGATCTGGTCCAGGGCGAGCAGGCTGAAGTTGACCGTCATCACTTCCACCACCGGCTTCATGCCGCCCAGCGCCGCGCCGATGCCGGCGCCGACGAAGCCGAGCTCCGAGAGCGGCGTGTCGCGCACGCGCTCCGCGCCGTACTTCTCCAGCATGCCCTTGCTCACGGCATAGGTGCCGCCGTACTTGCCGACGTCCTCGCCCATGAGGAACACGCGCTCGTCCTTGTCGAACGCCTCGTACAGGCCCTGGCGCAGCGCTTCGCGGTAGGTGATCGTCATGGCGCGTACACGTCCTTGAGGAGGTCCTCGACCGGCTCCCAGCTCCCGGCCTCGGCGAAGTCCGCCGCGCGCTGCACTTCCTCCAGCGCCGCGCGGTCGAGCTCGAGAAACCTTTCCTCGGTGAGCTCGCCCTGCGCCTTCAACCGCGCGCTGAAGGTGTGGATCGGCCCGCGCGTCTTCCACCGCTCGACCTCCGCCTTGTCGCGGTAGAGCTCGGCGTCGAACATCGAATGGGCGCGGAAGCGGTAGGTCTGCAGCTCGACGAAGACGGGCGCGCCGCTCTCGCGCACGCGGGCGCGGGCCTTCTTCGCCGCCTCGTGCACCGCGACCACGTCCATCCCGTCGGCCTTGAGCGTCGCCATGCCGAAGGCCGCGGCCTTCGCGCACAGGTCGGTCTGCGACTCGGAGCGCTCGAGCGCGGTGCCCATCGCATAGAGGTTGTTCTCGCAGAAGAACGCCACCGGCAGGCGCCAGAGCGCCGCAAGGTTCATGGATTCATGGAAGGCGCCTTCCGCGACGGCGCCCTCGCCAAAGAAGCAGGCCGTGACCCGTTCTTCCTTTTTCATGGAGGAAGCGAGCGCAAGGCCGACGGAGAGCGGCAATCCCCCTCCCACGATCGCGTTGCCGCCGTAGAAGCGCGTCTTCGCATCGAAGAGGTGCATCGAGCCGCCGCGCCCGCGCGAGCAGCCTTCGCGCTTGCCGTACATCTCGGCCATGATCGCGTCCATCGCCACGCCGCGCAGCAGCGCGTGGCCGTGCTCGCGGTAGGTGGCGACGACGTTGTCCTGCGGCGCGAGCGCGCGCAGCACCCCCGCCGCGACCGCCTCCTCGCCGATGTACAGGTGCAGGAAGCCGCGGATCTTCCCCGCGCCGTACAGCTCGGCGCATTTCTCCTCCATGCGACGGATGCGCAGCATGTCGGAAAGCAGCGCGAGGGAAAGCTCCGGCGCATAGGGGACCGCGCCGGTCGGGGGCGGTGGAACCTTCGAGAGGTCGGTCACTTCGCTTCCTCGAGCGTCGACAGGTCGCCTTCCGGAAGGCCGAGCTCGCGCGCCTTGAGCAGGCGGCGCATGATCTTGCCGCTGCGCGTGCGCGGCAGGCTTTCGGCGAACGCGATTTCCTTCGGCGCGACGGCAGCCCCGAGCTTCTTCCTCGCATGACCGAGGATCTGCATCTTCAGGTCCTCGGACGGGGAAAAGCCCTTCTTGAGAGAAACGAAGGCCTTGACCACTTCGCCGACCACGGGATCGGGCTTGCCGATCACGCCCGCCTCGGCCACCGCGGGATGCTCCATCAGCGCGCTCTCGACCTCGAACGGGCCGATGAGGTGGCCGGCGGACTTGATCACGTCGTCGGCGCGGCCGACGAACCAGTAGTAGCCGTCGGCGTCGCGCGTCGCGAGGTCGCCGGTCAGGTACCAGCCGTCCGCGAAGCACTTGCGGTAGCGCTCCTCCTGGCCGAGGTAGCCGCGGAACATCGAAGGCCAGCCCGGGCGCAGCACGAGCTCGCCGTTGCGCACGTCCGCTTCCACGCCGGGGAGCGGCTTGCCCATCGAGCCGGGCTTCACGTCCATCGCCACCGTGTTGGCGATCATGATCCCGCCGGTCTCGGTCTGCCACCAGTTGTCGTGGATCGGCATGCCGAAGGCGTCCATGCCCCACCAGACCGCTTCGGGATTAAGCGGCTCGCCGACGCTGGCGATGAACCGCACGCTTTTCAAATCGTATTTCCGCGGGATCTCGGCGCCCGCGCGCATCAGCATGCGGATCGCGGTCGGCGCGGTGTACCAGACGGTGACCTTCTCGTCCTGCAGGATGCGGTACCAGCGCTCGGCGTCGAACTCCGCCTCGTCGACGATGCTCGTCACGCCGTGCACGAGCGGCGCGACGATGCCGTAGGAGGTGCCGGTGACCCAGCCCGGATCGGCCGTGCACCAGAAGACGTCGTCGGGATGCAGGTCGAGCGCGGCGACGCCGGTCGCGTAGTGCATGACGACCGCGCCGTGCACGTGCACTGCGCCCTTGGGCATGCCGGTGGTGCCGCTCGTGAAGTGCAGGAACGACACGTCGTCCTCGGACGTGCGTTCGACCTCGAAATGCGCGGCATGCGCCGCCAGCTCGTCCTGGAAGGCTTTCGTGTCGACCTGCAGCACGTGGCGCAGCGTCGGCATCTCCCCCGCCACCTTCTTCACCTTGCGCTCGTAGAGCGCCCCGGTCGTCACCAGCACCTTGCCCTTGCCGAGGTCGATGCGCGTCTTGAGCGGCTCGGGGCCGAAGGCGGAGAAGAGCGGCGTCACCGCTGCGCCGCACTTCAGCCCGCCGAGCACCGCCGCGTAGAGATCGGGGATGCGTCCGCACAGGACGAACACGCCGTCGCCCTTCGCCACGCCGAGGCTGCGGAAGAGGTTCGCGTACCGGCTCGACGACGCGGCGAGCTCCGCGAACGTAAGGTCGCACCGGCCCCCCGCCGCCGCGAGCCAGCGGATCGCGACCTTCCCCGCGAGCGGCCCGCGCGCGTGGCGGTCGACCGCCTCGTGCGCGATGTTCAGCCCGCCGCCGGGCAGGCCGTCGAGCGCGCGGCGCGCCTCGTCCCAGCCGATCGTCCGGGACGGCGCGGCGGCGTTCTTCCTGATCAAGGCGGGCCGGTCCATTGCGCCATGGTGAAGAAGCACGGCCGGGGGCCTTTGACATGGGTCAACGGTCCGGCGCACGCGACGCCGAGAATGCGCCATGGAATACCCCGCGCACCTCGTGCGCCGCCGCACGCTTGCCGACGGACGGCAGGTCGTCGTGCGGCCGGTGCGGCCCGAAGACGAGGCGGCGGCGCGC
>CBDDRX010000095.1:0-2791 GCA_965233165.1 uncultured bacterium
CGAAGGGGTCAGGAAGCCGGTGCTCCACCAGCCGATCTGCACCGTGTCGCCGCGGCCGAACGCCGGCATCCAGCCCAGCTGCACCGCGAAGATGAGGATGAGCAGGATGCCGATCAGGAAGGTCGGTAGCGACACCCCGGCGAGGGACACCGCCAGCAGGATTTGTGAGAAAAAAGATCGGGGTCGCAGCGCGGTGTACACCCCCATCGGAATCCCGGCGACGAGCGCGAA
The DNA here is from genome assembly GCA_965233165.1 of uncultured bacterium. GTDB lineage: Bacteria > Pseudomonadota > Gammaproteobacteria > Burkholderiales > SG8-39 > SCGC-AG-212-J23. Next base: position 232 of record CBDDRX010000095.1, read on the forward strand.
GATCGCCGCCACGATCGAGAGCTCGAGCGTCGCCGGCAGGCGCTCGACGATCAGCTTCGACACCGGCTGCACCTGGCGCAGGCTCAGGCCGAATTCGCCCTGCACCGCGTTGCCGAGGAAGTTGAAGTACTGGACGTAGAAGGGCCGGTCGAGGCCGAGCGCGCGCGTCACCTCGATGCGCTGCTCGGGCGTCGCGTCCTGGCCGAGCATGAACAGCACCGGGTCGCCGACGAAGCGGAACAGGGAGAAGGCGATGAGCCCGACGGCGAGCATCACCAGGACCGCCTGCGCGACCCGCCTCAGGACGAACGCGAGCATGGGGGAATTAGAATCTGGTTGTGTCGAAGTTCGCAAGCACGCTGGCGGCCTGGCAGCGCCGCCACGGCCGCAAGGACCTGCCCTGGCAGGGCACGCGCGATCCGTACCGCGTCTGGCTTTCCGAGGTGATGCTGCAGCAGACGCAGGTCGCGGCGGTCATCCCGTACTACGGGCGTTTTCTCCGGCAATACCCCACGGTTGAAGCGCTTGCCGCAGCGCAAGAAGACGATGTCCTGCGCCTGTGGAGCGGCCTGGGCTATTACGCGCGAGGACGCAATCTCCTACTCGCCGCCCGGGAGGTGGTGCGTCTCGGCGCCTTCCCGGATACCCTTGAGTCGATAGGGGAACTTGCCGGCATCGGTCGCTCCACCGCCGCGGCGATTGCCGTGTTCGCTTTCGGGCGCCGGGCGGCGATTCTTGATGGGAACGTGAAGAGGGTGCTGTCCAGGGTCTATTCAATAGAAAAAGAAGCGAATCTGTGGCCGCTCGCCGAGCGCCTCCTGCCGAAGAAGGACCTCGAAACGTATACCCAGGCGCTCATGGATCTCGGCTCGCTCGTCTGCACCCGCAGCGCCCCGAAGTGCGACCGCTGTCCGGTCGCGGCGCAATGCATCGCCCGCAAGGAGCGGCGCATCCACGAGCTGCCGGCGCCGCGCGCGCGGAAAGTGCTGCCCACCCGGCGCGCCACCTGGTTCGTGTTCATCCATGACGGCGCCGTGCTGCTGGAGCGCCGGCCGAGCCGCGGCCTCTGGGGCGGCCTGTGGACCTTCCCGGAAAGCAAGGTGCTGAAAAGCGCCAAGGCAGCGAAGCTCGCGCCCATCGAGCACGGCTTCACCCATTTCCGCCTCCTCGCCCAGCCCCTGGTGCACCGCCTGAGGAAGCGCGTCGAATCCCCGGGGCGCTTCTGGCTCGAGCTCGCCGACGCCGTGCACGCCGCCGTTCCCACCCCCGTCCGCAAACTGCTCCTCAGCCTCTAGCAACCCCGCAGAAACTGGGACAGACCACGTTCTCCCGGAATGTTCCCGATCGGGAATAATTTGGGCCGCCGGCGCCCCTGTACCATGGCCGGTGTGACCGTGCCCGTGATCGACCGCAACCGCTGCGAGGCGAAAGCCGAGTGCGTGCGCGTGTGCCCGTACCACGTCTTCGAGCTGCGCACCCTTACGGCCGCCGACAAGGCCGGCATGTCCTGGCGCGGCCGCCTGAAGGCACGCTTCCACGGCAACCGGCAGGCCTTCGTGGCCCGGCCCGATGACTGCCATGCCTGCGCGAAGTGCGTCGCCGCGTGTCCGGAGGACGCGATCAGGCTCGTCTAGATCCCGGGGCGCGGAACTGCCGCTTGATGTGGCTCAATACGGCGCGCCACCCCGCCCAGAGAATCAGGCGATGGGCGGCAGTGGGAATCCCGCGATCCCGATCGATGCGTGGCGCGCCGAGCACGGCTATTTCAACCGCCTGCTCGCGCTGGTGCGCGGTCAGCTTGACCTTCTCCACGCTGGCGAGCGGCCGGACTACGAGCTGATGCTCGATGTCGTCGCTTACCTGCGGGAGTACTCGGACCGCTTCCACCATCCCCGCGAGGACGTGGCGTTCGAGCGCCTGGCGGAGCGCTGTCCGGAGATGGACCTCGTGCTTGCGCGGCTCAGGCAGGAGCACCGCGTCATCGCGCATGCGGGCGAGACGCTGCGCGAGCACCTCGAGGCGATTCTCGCCGGGGCGATCGTGCCGCGCGGCGAGGTCGAAGTCGCCGTCGCGATGTACCTCGTCTACTACGGCAACCACATCGCGAAGGAGGAGGAGGACATCCTTCCGCGCGCGGCGCAGGCGCTGACGCCCCAGGACTGGGAAGCGGTGAGGGCGGGGGCGCCGGCGGCGAGCGAGCTGGCGCTTGCCGGGCGGCTGGAGGAGCGCTGCCGGGTGCTGCTCGGCGAGGCGGCTACAGGCGCTGGCCGCGGGCGCTGATCAGTGCGCTGAGGCGCTCGAGGCGCACACCCGCATCGCCGAGCTCGAGGAGCTCCTGCTTCGCCGGCAACGCTAACGGCAGCACTTCCACGAGGCGCGAGCTGACCCAGGAGGCCGAGTCGAGGCGATGCGGCGGCTCGAAGAGCGTGGCGTGCTGCTCGATGACGCGCTCGAGCAGGCGCACGCAGGTCTTGCAGGACTCCGGGACCGGCGCGTCCGTGTCTTCTGGAAGCATCTCCATGGAAGCCAGGGCAAGGCCGTCGGGCTGGACGCGGCGCTC
>CBDDRX010000096.1:0-3929 GCA_965233165.1 uncultured bacterium
CCCCGGCGGCCGGCGCCGGCCCGGAAGCCGGCCAGGACGGCCACGTCGTCAAGGCGCCGATGGTGGGCACGTTCTACCGCTCGCCTTCGCCGGACGCGAAGCCGTTCGTCGAGGTCGGCCACACCATCAAGGAAGGCCAGACGATCTGCATCATCGAGGCGATGAAGCTGATGAACGAGATCGAGGCGGACGCCTCCGGCGTGGTGAAGGCGATCCTCGTCGAGAATGGCCAGCCGGTCGAGTACGGCCAGCCGCTCTTCATCCTGGGCTGACGTGTTCGAGAAGATCCTGATCGCCAACCGCGGCGAGATCGCGCTACGCATCCAGCGCGCGTGCCGCGAGCTCGGCATCCGCACCGTCGTCGTGCATTCCGAGGCGGACACCGAGGCGAAGTACGTCAAGCTCGCCGACGAGTCGGTGTGCATCGGCCCGGCCCCGGCGGGCGCCAGCTATCTCAACATTCCCGCGATCATCAGCGCCGCCGAGGTCACCGACGCCGAGGCGATCCATCCCGGCTACGGGTTCCTCTCCGAGAACGCCGACTTCGCGGAGAAGGTCGAGCGCTCCGGCTTCGTGTTCATCGGCCCGCACCCGGAGAACATCCGGCTGATGGGCGACAAGGTGAGCGCCAAGCAGGCGATGGTGAAGGCGGGCGTGCCCACCGTGCCGGGCTCCGAGGGCTCGCTGCCCGAGGACCCGAAGGAGATCGTCAAGGTCGCGCGCAAGGTCGGGTACCCGGTGATCATCAAGGCCTCGGGCGGCGGGGGTGGGCGCGGCATGCGCGTGGTGCACACCGAGGCCGCGCTGATCAACGCGGTCAACATGACGCGCGCCGAGGCGCAGGCGGCCTTCGGCAATCCCGTGGTGTACCTGGAGAAGTACCTCGAGAACCCGCGCCACATCGAGTTCCAGGTCCTCGCCGATGGGCACAAGAACGCGGTGCACCTGTTCGAGCGCGACTGCTCGCTGCAGCGGCGCCACCAGAAGGTGATGGAGGAGGCGCCGGCGCCCGAGCTGCCGGCGAAGCTGCGCGACAAGATCGGCGAGCGCTGCGTCGAGGCGTGCCGCAAGATCGGCTACCGCGGCGCCGGGACCTTCGAGTTCCTCTACGAGGAGGGCGAGTTCTACTTCATCGAGATGAACACGCGCATCCAGGTCGAGCACCCGGTCACCGAGATGATCACCGGGATCGACCTCGTGCAGGAGCAGATCTACGTCGCCTCGGGGCAGAAGCTGCGCGTGCGGCAGAAGGACCTGCAGGTGCGCGGCCATGCGATCGAGTGCCGCATCAACGCGGAGGATCCCTACCGCTTCACGCCTTCGCCCGGGAAGATCACGTCCTACCATCCGCCCGGCGGCCCCGGCATCCGCGTCGACTCGCACGTCTACCAGGGCTACAGCGTGCCGCCTTTCTACGACTCGATGGTCGGAAAGGTGATCGCCTACGGCGCGACGCGGGAGCAGGCGATCGCGCGCATGAAGATCGCGCTCTCCGAGATGGTGGTGGAGGGCATCCTCACCAACATCCCGCTGCACCGCGACCTCCTCAACGACACGCGCGTGCTGCGCGGCGGCGTGTCGATCCACTATCTCGAGCAGAAGCTCGCCCAGGAGCACAAGAAGAAGTAATGCCGTGGCTCGCGCTTACGCTGGAGGTCGACGCCGCCTCGGCGGACGCCTTCGGCGACGCGCTCCTGGCCGCCGGAGCGCTGTCGATCGCCGTCGACGAGCCCGAAGCGCCGACCTGCCGGCTCAGCGCGCTGCTGGCCCTCGCCGCCCGTCCCGAGGATCTCCTGCGCGAGGCCGCGGCGGCGTGCGGAATGGCGTCGTTACCGGGGTTCAGCGTTTCCCGCGTGGAGGACGACGATTGGGTGCGCCGCAGCCAGGCGCAGTTCACGCCGTTCACCGTCGGCAAGCGGCTATGGGTGGGCCCGAGCTGGCACGAGCCGCCTGACGGTTCTACCGCGGCCGTCGTGCGCATCGATCCCGGCCTCGCGTTCGGCACGGGGAGCCACCCTTCCACCCGGCTGGTGCTCGAGTTCCTCGCCGAGGCCATCGCGGGCGGGGAGAGCGTGCTCGACTACGGCTGCGGCTCCGGCATCCTGGCCGTCGCCGCCGCGAAGCTGGGCGCCCCGGACGTCGACGCCGTGGACATCGATCCCCTGTCGGTCAGGACCGCGGCGGCGAACGCCGCCCTGAACGCCATCCGACTCCATGCCGCGCTGCCCGACGCGCTGGCGCCCCGCGTCTATGATGTGGTCGTGGCGAACATCCTCGCGCAGCCCCTGATCCTGCTCGCGCCTGTCCTCGCTGCGTGCGCCGCCCCCGGCGCGCGCATCGCGCTCTCGGGGATCCTGTCTTCGCAGGCGGGCGAGGTGGCCGCCGCCTACGAGCCGTACTTCGCCACTTCCGTGCCGCGATCGCTCGACGGCTGGAGCCTCGTCGAGGGGCTGCGCCGGTGAGCCTGGTCACCCGGTGCAACGTCTGCGCCACGGCCTTTCGCGTGCAGCGTGCGCAGCTTGCCGCGCGGGGCGGAAAGGTTCGCTGCGGAAAATGCGGCGCCGTGTTCGACGGCGTCGCCGGGCTGGTGGAGGAGGGCGCGGAGCTGCTGCGCCTCGAGCCTTCGCCGCAGCTCGGCCTGTTCGACCCGTCGCGCCGGCCGGCGCGCGCTACGGCGCCCGCGCCCGCGCCCGGCGAGCCGGACGACGACGCGCCCATTCCCGAGTTCCTGGTCCGCGATGAGCCGCGCCGCCGCCCGCTCCTTTGGGGATGCGCCGCGCTGCTCGCGGCGCTCGCGCTCGCCGCGCAGGGCGCGTACCGGTATCGCACCGAGCTGGCGGTGCTGGTTCCGGAGGCCCGCCCCCAGCTCGAGGCCGCCTGCCGCGCGATCGGCTGCGCGGTGTCGCTGCCGCGCCGGCCCGAGCTGATGGCGATCGAGTCCTCCGACCTGCAGGCGGACGGCAAGTCTGAAAGCGTGATCGTGCTCAACGCCGTGCTGCGCAACCGCGCGCCTTTCCCGCAGGAATACCCGGCGCTCGAGCTGACGTTGACCGATGATGCCGACCGCCCGGTCGTGCGCCGCGTGCTCAGGCCGTCGGACTACCTCGGCGCGGCGCGCGGGACGCAGGCATCCGCCGGCATCGCCGCCGGCGCGGAAGCCGCTTTCCGCCTCAGCCTGGACGCGAGCCGCACCCGCGCCACCGGCTACCGGCTGTACCTTTTCTTTCCACAGTAAGAAGAGACATGACCATCCTCGTCACGGGCTCGATGGCCTACGACACCATCATGGTGTTCCCCGACCGCTTCAGGAACCACCTGCTGCCGGACCAGCTCCACATCCTGAACGTGTGCTTCCTCACGCCGGAAATGCGGCGCGAGTTCGGCGGCTGCGCCGGCAACATTGCCTACAACCTGCGCCTGCTCGGGGAAAGCCCGCTCCTGATGGCGACGGTCGGCGAGGACATCGCGCCGTACTTCGAGCGCCTCGGCGCGCAGGGTACGGCCAGCACGCACCTCAAGCGCATCGCCGGGCAGTTCACCGCGCAGGCCTTCATCACCACCGACCTCGACGACAACCAGATCATCGCCTTCCATCCGGGGGCGATGAACTTCGCGCACGAGAACCGCATCGGCCGGGAGCTCGGTGCGAAGCTCGCCATCATCGGCCCGGACGGCAAGGAGGGAATGATCGAGCATGCGCGGCAGTGCGCGGAGCTCGGCGTGCCGTTCATCTTCGACCCGGGGCAGGGCCTGCCGATGTTCTCGGCCGACGAGCTCGGCGACTTCCTGCGCCAGGCCACCTACGTCGCCGTCAACGACTACGAAGGCAAGATGCTCGAGCAGAAGACCGGGCGCTCGCTCGAGGACATCGCGCGCGGCGTGAAGGCGCTCGTCTATACGCAGGGAAGCAAGGGCTCGCTCATCTTCGC
>CBDDRX010000097.1:0-2858 GCA_965233165.1 uncultured bacterium
AGCTCGGCTTCGACATCGTGGTCCATTCGACCACCAAGTATCTCAACGGCCATTCCGACGTCATCGGCGGGGCCGCGGTGCTGCGCGGCGGCGCGCTGGAGGACAAGCTCGCGGTCCTGCAGAACGCGGTCGGCGCGATCCCCGGGCCGTTCGACGCCTTCCTGACGCTGCGCGGCATCAAGACGCTCGCGGTGAGGATGCAGCGGCATTGCGAGAACGCGCTCGCGGTGGCGGCGTTCCTCGAGCAGCACGCGAAAGTCGAGCGGGTCCTTTATCCCGGCCTGCCCAGCCACCCGCAGCACGCCCTGGCGAAGCGCCAGATGAAGGGCGGCGGGGGCGGCATGGTGACCGCGGTGCTCAAGGGCGGCATGCCTGCGGCGAAGCGCTTTCTCGAGCGCTGTCGCCTCTTCACGCTCGCCGAGAGCCTCGGCGGGGTGGAAAGCCTGATCGAGCACCCGGCGATCATGACCCATGCGTCGCTGCCGGCGGAGGTGCGCGCGAAGCTCGGCATCGACGAGGGACTGGTCCGCCTGTCGGTCGGCATCGAGAGCGCCGACGACCTCGTCGCCGAGCTCGCCGCGGCGCTGCAATAATGCAGCATGGCGCGCATGCAGGTCGGAGATATGACGGTCAGCCGCATGGGCTTCGGCGCGATGCGGCTGCTGAACGGCGACATCTGGGGCCCGGCGCCCGACAAGGCGAACGCGCTGCGCGTGCTCCGCCGCGCGGTCGAGCTGGGCGTGAATTTCATCGACACCGCGGACGCGTACGGCCCGCACACGGGCGAGGAGTTGATCGCCGAGGCGCTGCATCCGTATCCCGCGGGCGTGGTGATCGCGACCAAGGGCGGGCTGGTGCGGCCGCACGCGAAGCGCTGGGCATCCGACGCGCGGCCGGCGCACCTGCGGCAGGCGCTGGAGGGAAGCCTGCGGCGGCTGCGCCTGGAGCGCGTCGACCTCTACCAGCTGCACTCGCCCGATCCCAAGGTGCCCTTCGAGGAATCGGTGGGCGCCCTCGCCGCGCTGCAGCGCGAGGGCAAGATCCGCCACGTCGGCCTGTCGAACGTGAGCGTGCAACAGGTCGACCAGGCGCGGCGGATCTGCCCGATCGTCTCGGTGCAGAACCGCTACCACTTCGGCAACTGGGACGCCGAAGCCGCGCTGGCGCACTGCGAAAAGAACGCGATCGCGTTCCTGCCTTGGTTCCCGCTCGGCGCGGGCGACAGCCTGCGGCTGCGCCAGGTCGCGAAGGTGGCCGCGAAAAGGCGCATCACGCCCGCCCAGGTCGTCCTGGCATGGCTGCTCGCGCGCTCGCCGGTGATGCTGCCGATCCCCGGAACCGGCTCCGTCGCGCATCTGGAGGAAAACGTCGCGGCGGCGCAGGTCCGCCTGCAGCCGGAAGACCTGGCGGAGCTCCGATGGAAGAGAACGGGATTGCGCTCTGCGCTCTATTCCTCGCGGCTGTTCCGGCGGTTCCTCTAGCGGCGGCTATTCGAGCTTCGCGCCGGTCTGGCGCACGACCTTCGCCCACTTCGCCACCTCGGCCTGCAGGTAGGCCGCGAAGCTCGCGGGCGTGCCGCCCACCGGCTCGAAGCCGAGCGCTTCCAGCCGCTCGCGCACCTCGGCGCGGGAAAGGAACGCGTTCGCTTCCCCGTTCAGCCGGGCGACGATGATCTGCGGCGTCCCCGCGGGGACGAGCACGCCGATCCACGTGTAGTCCTCGAAGCCGGGAAAGCCCGACTCCTGCACCGTCGGCACCTCCGGGATGGCGGCGATGCGCTTCTCGCTCGTCACGGCGAGGCCGCGCAGCTTGCCGGACTTGAGGTGCGGAACGGCGGTGGGCAGCGCGACCGCGACCGCCGGCACCTCGTTCATGAGCGCGGCCGCCACGGCGGGCCCCGCGCCCTTGTACGGCACGTGCGTCGCCTTCAGGCCGGCGAGGTTGCGGAAGAGATACTCGGCGGTGAGGTGGGGCGTGGTTCCCGTGCCGGGCGAGCCGTAGGCCAGGCCCGGGCCGCGGCTCTCGGCGATGAGCTGCAGCAGGCTGTGCGGGCCGGCGCTCCCGGTGACGATCATGTTCGGGCTCCACGCCACGTTCACCACCGGCGCGAGCTCGCGCATCTCGTAGCCCGGGCTCGCGGTCAGCGTCGCGTTCACCGCGAGGGCGGTCGAGGTCACGAGGAGGGTCAGGCCGTCGGGCGCCGCTTTCGCGGCGGGCGCCGCGCCGACGTTGCCGCCGGCGCCCGGGCGGGTCTCGACGATGAACTGCTGGCCCAGCCGCTCGGCGAGGCGCTGCCCGAGCAGGCGCGCGATCAGGTCGGAGGGGCCGCCCGGGGCGAAGGGAACGAGCATGCGCACCGCGCGTGACGGGTACGAGGCGGCCGGCGGCTGCGCGAGGACGGCGCTGCTAGAGAGCAGCAGGACTGCGGCGAGAAATCCCCTCACAAGACATGGCGTGCCGTGCGCAACCGCGCCTCCCGCATGTCGTCGCCTCGCAGCTCCTTCAGCGCGTAGGCGACGAACTCCGCCGTGACCTCCTTGCGCCAGTACAGGTCGAGATCTGCATTGTCCATCGGCTTGGCGCGGGACGCGACTGTCTTCGCGGCTTCCTCGATCGCGGCGTCGTCGAGCTGGCGCCCTTGCAGAAATTGACCTGCCTTCTCCACGAGGAACGGCCGGGACGCGACCGCGCCCAAGGCGATCCGTGCCTCCTGCACCACGCCGCCCTCGATGCGCGCGGCCGCCGCCACGCCGAGCACCGGGAAGTCGAATGCCCCACGGCGGCGCAGCTTCCAGTACGTGCTCTTCCAGCCTTGTAGGGGAATGCTTACGGCGGTCAGGACCTCGTCCGGTCGCCGC
>CBDDRX010000098.1:0-12203 GCA_965233165.1 uncultured bacterium
GTGATCGAGCCCTCGAGCAGCCTGCGCATCGTGTGCCGGTGTCGCACGTGGCCGACCTCGTGCGCGAGCACGGCGAGGATCTCCTGGTCCTTCTGCGCGAGGGCCACGAGCTCGTCGGTCATGACGACGATGCCGGAGGGCAGCGCGAAGGCGTTGGCGCCGACCGCCCCGCCGGCGCGGAACTCCAGGCGATAAGGCGTGCGATCCTGCGCCGCCTCCATGACGTTGTGGAATTTCTCCCGCAGGATGGCCTGCCGCGCCCGCGGCAGCGCCGAGGGCTGCAGCACGAACCGGTCCAGCCCGGCAAGGACGTCGTTGCCCAGGCTGTTCTCCGCCTCGATCGGGATGCGCGTGGCGATCTGCTCCACGGCGGCCGGAAGGCCGAACGCGACCATGAACCAGAGCGTCGCGGCGACCAGGACGGCGGCGGCCGCGGCGTACGCGGGCCGCGACTCCCAGCGCTGCAGCATCCGGTCGTAGCGTCGGGTGCGCATCAGGCGGTCTGCGCCGCGGTTGTCGTCGGTGACGAAGGCTCCGCCGCCGGGCAGGTAGAGCCAGCGCGGAATGCCGGCAATGCGCAGGCTGCGCCGCACGAGCCGCGCATCGGCCTCGATGCTCACGCGCTCGGCGACGATCTTCACTTTTCCGCCGCCCACGACCAGGGTCGCGTCGTGCCCCGTGGAACGGTTGCCGTCGAAGTAGCGGCCGCGCAGCGTCTTCATATCGCGACGTCCAGGCTGAAGATCTCACCGACCTCCTGGCTTGCCGCGCCGACGCGCGGAAGCCCGGGCGCCGCCTCGACGACCGGGTCGCCGTCGACGGTCACGGTGAACGTCTGCAGGCGGTAGCGCAGCGTGCGAACCACTGCCCAGGGAACCAGCAGGCCGGCGCTGCCGGCGATCGCGACGACGTTCGTGATGTACAGGCCGGCGAGCTTCTTCGCCTTGAGCGCGCTCTGGAAGCGCACGCCCTGCCCCTGCGTGCTCTGCCACACCAGGTTCGCGGTCCGCGCGTTCATGTAGGCGAAGGCGAGCGCGTAGCCGGCATAGAGCGGAACCAGCGGCAGCAGGAACTTCAGCCACGCCGCGCCTTCGGGCAGCTCCCAGCCCGCGGCCAGCGCCGTGAGGAAGGGCGCGGGAATGCCGAAGAGCGCCATGATCAGCCCGCCGGCGAAGTAGATCCCGAAGAGCTTGCGCCCGGAGACTTCGCAGGTGAATCCCTGGCTGCCGTAGCGGTGGCTCGAGACGATGTAGGACTTGGCCCGCGCGACGAACCAGGGCAGCGCGATGCCGAGCGTCAGCACGACGAGGAGCACGCGCGTCGCGTAGAGCTTCGCGGCCTCCTTCGGCACGCCGACGAAATTGAAGCGCAGCCCGCGCCACGCGGAATTCGTCGCGTTGAAGAGCAGGCTGCGCAGCACCAGCCATGGCAGGACGAGCACCAGCAGCGCCCAGAACGCCAGGCGAGACGCGGGGTACAGCTCGCTTGCCACGACGTACACCGCGAAGAAGGCGAACGCGACGATCCGTCCCTTCAGGATCGCCTTCGGACTACCGAAGTAATCGAAGCTGTCGCCGTCGAGGCGGGTCGAGCCGTAGAAGTAGCGCTTCTTCCGGACCTTCGCCCACGCCGAGTAGACCCCGAGCGTGGCCAGGGTGAAGAACAGGTTGACGATCCAGATCCGGAAGTACTCCGGTGCGGTCGCGTTGAACTGCAGCGACAGCACGCGCTCTTGCGGCGCATTCCCCATGCTGCCCTCCCCGGCGCATTGTTGCCCGGGGAAGGCGCCAGCGCAAACGCGCCGGCGCTAGTCGAAGATCAGCACCCCCAGCAGGACGCCGAACACCAGGACAATGAGGAAAATCGTCAGGAAGATGAAGAACAGGACCTTGGCGATGGTCCGCGTGGTCGAGGCCACGCCGGTGAAGCCGAGGAAACCGGCGATCACCGAGATGACGAAGAAGATGATCGCCCACTTCAGCATCGGCGGGCTCCCCTAGCGCGCGTCGGGCTGCACGCCGGCGCGCTCGGCGGCGCCGCGGCGGCCAGTCATCGCGCCCGAGACGGCGGCGAGGAGCGAGAGGACCATCGCCCCGAGGCCGATCCAGGCGGCGGCGCGGCTGGCGGTGAGGTCGAGCGTCACTTCCGGGACGAAGCTCAGCCCGCTGCCGGCGAATGCGGCCATCAGGAGCAGGCTCACGACCCAGACCAGCACGCCTTCGAACATGCCGGTCGCCCGGTCGTACACCATGCCGGTGCGCGTCGCGACCAGGCCGCCGAGGAAGAGCGAGGACAGTAGCGCCACGGCGCCCCATACGCCGGCCACGGTGGCCACCTGCTGCGCGTCCGCGGTATTCGGATCGACCGCGGTCACGCCGACGGCGACGCCGAGCGCGCTGAGGAGGATCAGGCTGCCCAGGGTGACGAGGACGCCGCCCCAGACCCCGCCCCACGAAACCCGCAGGCCGTCGAGACCCGCGCCCGGCACGGATTGCGGGCCGGCGCCCGAGCCCCTGCGGCGGCGTTCGCCGGTGCGTCTTTCTGCATAAGGGCTGGCGCCCATGACCGATGCCACGTGTCCCGCTCCTTTCGGTAAGAAAGTCCGCCGCGATGCAAGTCTTACGCGACGCGCCCTGCCTGGACGTGCTGCCGTCCATGCGGAGCAAGCTGCGCACCCGGAACGGGCCTGCGGTTTGCAGCGTGCTGGTCGGAACGACCATGCCCCTGCGCGCCGCCCTCCGGTTTACCCCCCTCGTGGCGGCACTCCTCCTCGTCGCGTGCGAAGCCCCGGAGCGGCCCGTCGCAACGCGCGCACCCGCGACGTTCGGGCCGGCGCCGGAAGCCGCGCCGCCGCGCCCGCCGGCCGTCTCCTCCAGCATCGAGCGCCTGGGCTTCTCCGTGCGCGCCGGCCCGCACGGCCTGGTCATCGTCGCGATCGACCTCGACGGGCCGGCCGCGCAGGCGGGGACGCGCGTCGGCGACGTCGTTCTGGGCGTGAACGGCGCGGCGCCCGCGAGCGCCGCCGAGCTGCAGCGGCTGGTCGCGGCCGCGCAGCAGGGCATCGAGCTCCAGCTCCACCGGCGCGGCGCGCCGCACCAGGTGGCCATCCGCCTGGCGGACCCGGCACAGGACCCGCAAGGCGCCGCGGCGTGGACGTCGTTCGGCCTGCAGGTCCGCGACCTGACGGACTCGGCGCGCCGCGCGCTCGGCGTGACCCACGGGGTCATGGTGACGAAGGTGCGCGCGCCTGCGGACCGCACGCGCATCCTGCCCGGCGACGTGATCATCGCCGTGGACCGGCAGGAGGTGCAGGGGACGGAGGACTTCGGGCGGCTCGCGGAACGCGCGGCCGCGCGCCGGTCAGGCGCGGTCGGGCTCCTGGTGAAGCGGGCCGACGCCGACCTCTTCATCACCTTCGAGCCCGGCGAGGCGGGCCTGCCCGCCGAGGATCGCTACCGGCGCCGCGCGCCTAGAGATACGCCTCTGCGCACTTGATGACCTCGTTGTTCGAGGCCTTCTCGAGGCAGTGGCGCGCGTCCTCCGCGCGACGGGACTTCTTCGTGACGGCGGCCGACTTCTCGACCGCGGACTTCTCGACGGCCACGGCCGGCTTCGCCGGCTCTTTGGCGGCGGGCTTGTCCTGCGCCCACGCACCGGGGGTCGCCAACGCCAGGCTGAGAATCAGGAACCTCATGATCGCCCCTTTCGACTGGACTGTCCGCCTATCCTAGGCTCTTCCCCGCCTGGCGCCAAATCGGCTGTACTAGCGCGGCACTACTTCACGTCCAGCAGCACCTTCGCCAGCTCGCCCGGCATGCTCACCATCGGCTCGTGGCCGGTCGGCAGCTCGACCACCTGCCAGCCCGGTTCCGCGCGCGCCCGTTTCCGCGACACGGAGATTGTCGGCAGCACAGGCGAGACGCAATCGACGAACGTGCGCGGCAGCTTCGCCACGCGCGCGGCATCGAACGCGAGCGGGTCCTGGTAGACGCCGAGCGGCTGCGCCGTCTGGCGCCGGTTCACCCACGCCGCGTCCTCGCCCTTCAGCCCGAACACGCCGGCGTCCGGCGGCGGAATCGCGAGGCCGCCTGCTTCCTTCGCCGCCTTGAGGCGCGCCGCGACGGTCTCCGGCGGCTGGGTGCTCGACCAGCTCTCCCCCGGCTTCGGCACGAGCGCGTCGACGTAGACGAGGTGGCGCAGGACGGCGGAGCCCTGCTTGAGCAGCGCATCGGCGACTCCGGTGATCACCATGCCGCCATAGCTGTGGCCCACCAGCACGACCTCCTCCAGCTCCTCGCTCGCGATCAGGCTGAGCACGTCGCGCACGTGCGTGCGAAGGCGGATGTCGGCGCTCATCAGGTGCGCGCGGTCGCCGACGCCGGTGAGCGTGACCGCGTGCGCGGCATGCCCCGCGCCGCGCAGCGCGGGGAGCACGCGCGACCAGCACCACGCGCCGAGCCAGGCCCCGTGGACGAGCACGTAGGAGCGAACCGCGGGTGCGCTGCTCATGACTCATCATAGTATGATTCCGGCTCCCCTTTTCCAGCACATTCCCAGGAGCTCCCCCATGGCAATCAAGGTCGGCGACCGCCTGCCCGACGGCAAGCTGATGGAATCCACCGAGTTCGATGCCGGCACGCAGTGCGCGATGCCGCCGAAGGAGGTCGCGGTCGCGGAGGCGGCCAAGGGCAAGAAGATCGCCGTGTTCGGCCTGCCCGGCGCGTACACGCCGACCTGCTCCGCCAAGCACGTCCCCGGCTATCTGCAGAGCATGGACCAGCTCAAGGCGAAGGGCGTGAGCGAAGTGTGGTGCGTGGCGGCGAACGACGCGTTCGTGATGGCGCACTGGGGCCGCGACCAGAAAGGACTGGGGAAGATCCGCTTCCTCGCCGACGGCAGCGGCCAGTGGGCGAAGGCGCTCGGCCTGGAGCTCGACCTGAACGCGCGCGGCATGGGCAATCGCATGCAGCGCTTCTCGATGCTGGTCGACAACGGCGTCGTCAAGCAGCTGAACGTCGAGGCCCCGGGCAAGTTCGAGGTCTCCGACGCGGCGACGATGCTGAAGCAGCTCTGAGCCGAAACAAAGCGTTACATCTCGGCGGTCGGCGGATCGGCGGGCGGCGCGTTTTTCGCACTGTCCCCAACCGCAAAGGAACTGACATGCTGAGAACCCTCATCGGAACCGCCCTGCTCGCCGCGACCACCGCCCTCTACGCCCAGGCGCCCGCGCCGGCCGAGAAGCCGCGCGGCGCGCGCTACGACTGCGCCAAGGCAGCCGACCCGAAGGCCTGCGAGGAGCGGCGCGCCAAGGCGCGCGAGGCGGTCAAGAAGGCGCACGCCGCATGCGACGCCAAGCCCCGCGACGAGCGCCGCGACTGCATGCGCAAGGAAATGTGCGCGCAGGCGAAGGACCCGGCGCAATGCGAATCGCGCGCCAAGGCGCACGCGGAGAAGCGCAAGCAGCGCGCCGAGGAGCGCAAGAATCGGATGGAGCAAAATCAGAAGAAGTAGCCCCCTTCCAGCGCTGCACCGGCCCGCCCTCGCCGCCGGCGCGAGGGCGGCGCTGCCCATCCTGGTCGGCGTCGTCCCCTTCGGCGTCATCACCGGCGTGGCGATGGTGGCGAGCGGCATCCCGCCGCTCGTGGCGATGCTGATGTCGCTCATCGTCTTCGCCGGCGCCTCGATGGTGGCCTCGGCCCAGCTCCTGGCGCAGGGCACCCCGGCGCTGCTGATCGTGCTGGCGACGCTGTTCATCAACATGCGGTTCATGATGTACAGCGCGTCGCTGCGCCTGCTCTTCGCCGCGCTGCCGCTGCGCTGGCGCCTGCTGGTCGCCTATCTCCAGGCCGACAACATCTACGGCATGACGCTGGCGAGATTCGCCGAGCATCCGGAGGACCCGCACAAGCTCGAGTACTTCCTCGGCGCCGGCGTGCCGATCTGGGTCGCCTGGCAGCTCGCCGTGCTGGGCGGCGTGCTGATCGGCGCCGGCGTCCCCGCCTCGTGGCGGCTCGAGTTCGCCGCGCCCCTCGCCTTCATCGCCATGACCGTGCCCTTCCTGCGCGAGCGGGCGATGGTCGCCGCGGCGCTGGCGGCCGGCGTCACGGTCGTGGCCGCGGCGGCCCTGCCGCTGCGCCTGAACCTGGTGCTCGCCGCGCTCGCCGGGATCGCCGCGGGAATGCTCGCCGAGCGCAAGCGCGCATGAGCCACCTCTGGCTGATCGTGCTCGGCATGGCGCTCGTGACCTACCTCCTGCGCGCCTCGTTCCTGCTCCTTCCCGCGGGGGTCGAGACCCCGCCCTTCCTGCGCCGCGCCCTGCGCTACGTGCCGGCCGCGGTGCTGACCGCGATCTGGGCCCCGGAACTGCTGCTGCAGAATCAAGTCCTACACCTGTCGCTCGCGAACGAACGGCTGCTGGCGGGGGCGGTCGCCGTCGCGGTGGCGTGGCGCTGGCAGCTAACCTCCATTACGATTGCCGCGGGGCTCGCCGCCCTGCACCTCTTCGACCGGTTGACATGAAAACGATCCTTGCGGCGTTCCTCTTCCTCTCCTTCCTCGGCGGCGCCCTCGCGCAGGACGCCCCGCGCAAGGCGCACGCCATCGAGGGCGTCACCGAGTACCGCCTCGCGAACGGCCTGCGCGTGCTCACCGTGCCCGAGCCCGGCGCGGACACGATCACCGTCCACGTCACCTACCTGGTCGGCTCGCGCCACGAGGGCTACGGCGAGAAGGGCATGGCGCACCTGCTCGAGCACCTCCTCTTCAAGGGCTCGGAGCGCCATCCCAACCTGAAGGAGGAGTTCACCCGGCGCGGCGCGCGCTGGAACGGCACCACCTCCAACGACCGCACCACGTATTTCGAGACCTTCGCCGCGACCCCCGACAACCTGGACTGGGCGCTCGGCATGGAGGCCGACCGGATGGTCCGCTCGTTCGTGCGCAAGAGCGACCTCGACAGCGAGATGACGGTGGTGCGCAACGAGTTCGAGATGGGCGAGAACAGCCCGGGCAGCGTGCTCTTCCAGCGCATGCAGCGGCTCGCGTTCCCCTGGCACAACTACGGCAACCCGATCATCGGCCAGCGCTCGGACATCGAGCAGGTGCCGATCGAGCGGCTGCAGGCCTTCTACCGCACCTGGTACCAGCCGGACAACGCGCTGCTGATCATCGCCGGCCGGTTCGACGAGAAGCTCGCGTTGGACCTGGTCGGCAAGCATTTCTCGCCGATCCGGAGGCCCGACCGGAAATTGCCTGTCTTCTATACGCAGGAGCCGACCCAGGACGGCGAGCGCAGCGTCGTGCTGCGCCGGGTCGGCGACACGCAGCTCGTGCAGGCGATGTACCGCGCGCCCGCCGGCAGCCATCCCGACTATCCGGCGGTCGACATCCTGGTGCACCTCCTCGGCGACGTGCCGAACGGGCGCCTGCACCGCGCGGTGGTGCAGAAAGGCCTCGCGACCGCCGCGTGGGGCGCCGAGCGCGGGCTGCACGACCCGGGCTTCATGTACTTCGGCGCCGCGCTGCCGAAGGAAGGCGACCTCGCGAAGGCGCGCGCCGCCCTGCTGGAGACGATCGAGGGGGTGAGCAAGGAGCCGGTGCGGGCCGAGGAGGTGGAGCGCGCGCGCACCGCGCTCCTGAACGAGTTCGAGAAGACGCAGCTCGAGACGGCGAGCCTGGTGCGCGCGCTCTCGGAGTTCGAGGCCACCGGCGACTGGCGCCTCTACTTCCTCTATCGCGACCGGCTGCGCAAGGTCACGCCCGCGGACGTGCAGCGCGTGGCCGAGCACTTCCTGCGCACCGCCAACCGGGTGGTCGGCGTCTTCACGCCGACCGACGCGCCGGAGCGCGCGGAGATCCCGCCGACGCCCGACCTGCGGGCGGCGCTTTCCGGCTACAGCGGCGGCGAGACCGTGAAGCTCGGCGAGGCCTTCGACGCGACCCCGGCCAACATCGAGGCGCGGGTCGTGCGCAAGACGCTGCCGAACGGCATCCGCGCCGCCTTCCTGCCCAAGCAGACGCGCGGCGGCCGCGTGCTGGTGAACCTGACGCTGCACTGGGGAAGCGAGAAGAGCCTGCGCCACCGCGAGGTGGCGTGCAGCTTCGCCGGCGGCATGCTCATGCGCGGCACGCAGAAGCGCAGCCGCGCCCAGATCCGGGACGCGCTCGACCAGCTGAACGCCAGCGTCTCGGTGAACGGCGACGGCGCGAGCGTCGAGGTGCGCGAGGAGAACCTCGCCGCGGCGCTGCGCCTGGTCGCCGAAATCCTGACCCAGCCGGCCTTCCCCGAGAGCGAGTTCCAGGAGATGAAGCGCGCGGCCCTGAACGGCGCGGAAGCGCAGCGCAGCGATCCCTCGGCGCGGGCGAGCGAGCGGCTCTCCCGCCACCTCTATGCCTACCCCGAGGGCCACCCGCACTACACGCCGACGGTCGAGGAGCGCATCGCGCTGCTCGAGGCGGCGAAGCTCGCCGACGCGGTCGCCTGCTACCGCGAGCTCTTCGGCGCCACGGGCGCGGACCTCGTCGCGATCGGCCAGTTCGACCCGGCGGCGCTCGAGCGCCTCGCCGCCGAGCTCTTCGGCGGATGGCAGACGCCCTCGCCCTTCGCGCGCGTGCCGTGGGCGCACAGCGACAAGCCGGCGCTCGACGACGAGGTGCCGACGCCGGACAAGGCGAACGCCGTGCTGCGCGGCGGGCTCAACCTGCGCATGCGCGACGACCATGCCGATTTCCCGGCGATGGTGCTCGCCAATTACCTCCTCGGCGGCAGCTCCACCGCGCGCCTGCCGGCGCGCGTGCGCGAGAAGGAAGGCCTGTCCTACTCCACGTATTCGAGCTTCAGCGCCAACCCGTTCGACGCGTCGGCGGCGTTCCGCATCTCGTCGATCTACGCGCCGCAGAACCGCGCCCGCGTGGAGCAGGCGATCCGTGAGGAGCTCGAGCGCGCGGTGCGCGACGGCTTCTCTGCGCCGGAGGTGGAGTCGGGCAAGGCGGCGCTGCTCGAGGCGCGGCGCCTGCAGCGCACGCAGGACCGCGCCCTCGCGGCGCGCCTGGGCACCTATCTCTTCGCCAAGCGCACCTTCGAATGGGACCGCGACTTCGAGGCGAAGATCGCCGCGCTCACGCCCGCGCAGCTGAACGCCGCGCTGCGCCGGCACGTCGAGCCGGCCCGCGTCTCGTTCGTCAAGGCCGGCGACTTCAAAAAATAGGGACGAAAAACAGGGACGCACCACGTTTTCTGCCTTCGCGCTGCTCCGGAAAACGTGGTGCGTCCCTATTTTTTGAGCAGGTCGCGGATCTCCGCGAGGAGCTGCTCCTGGCGCGGCGGCACCGCGGCGGGAGGCGTCTCCTCCTGCTTGCGGCGCAGGCGGTTGATGACGCGCACCGCGACGAAGATGGAAGCGGCGATGATCACGAAGTCGAAGCAGGTCTGGATGAACTTGCCGTAGGTGATCTTCGCCGCGCCGACCTGCAGGAACAGGTCCTTGAAGTCGAAGCCGCCGATCATCGCGCCGATCAGCGGCATGATGATGTCCTCGACCAGCGAGGCGACGATCTTGCCGAACGCCGCGCCGATGATCACGCCGACCGCGAGGTCGACGACGTTGCCCTTCACCGCGAAGTCGCGGAACTCGCTCAGCACGCTCATGGGTAGGTGATCTCCAGTATTTCGAGTTGTTCTTGACCGGCGGGGGTGCGCACGGTGACCGTGTCGCCCTCCCGGTGCTTCAGCAACGCCTTCGCCACCGGCGAGACCCAGGAAATCCGGCCCTGCGCCGGGTCGACCTCGTCCACGCCGACGATCCGCACCGTCTGCTCGCCGTCCTTGCCCCGGACCCGCACCTGCGCACCGAAGAACGCCTGGTCCGAGTCGCGCCCGGCGGAATGCACGATTTCGGCCGCCTCGAGGCGCTTGATCAGGAAGCGCACCCGCCGGTCGATCTCGCGCAGGCGCCGCTTGCCGTACTTGTAGTCGGCATTCTCGGAGCGGTCGCCCAGCGACGCGGCCCAGGAGACGACCTTCACGACTTCCGGACGCTCGACCTCGACGAGCCGCTTGCGCTCCGCCTGCAGGCGCTCGAAGCCTTCCGGGGTGATGTAATTCTTGCCCCCGGGGGCGGCCGGCTCGGGGACTTCGGCCTCCTCGTCCGCGTCGTCGCTTTCTTTTGTGAAAGCTTTGGACATCCTGCCTTCCATATTAGCGCTCGCCCGGCCTAGAATCGGTGCCAAGAAACGGCAAGAACACGGGGGAAGACATGGCGGAGAAGGAAAAGCTCGATTTCCTGACGAAGCTGCGCATCCGCGACATGATCCTCACCGGGATCATCGCCATCGCCGCGGTGCTCGCCAATCTTCCGCAAGAGTACGTGGAGGACACGCTCGGCGTGAGCCACAACACGCTGCTCGCCGTCCTGGCGATCTCCGTGATCCTGGGGCTGTTCATGTACCTGAAGTTCTTCTTTTTCCTCGCCGTCGTGGTGCTGATCGCCGGCGCCAACATGCCCGACCAGATTGCCCAGGGCATCACGGACGCGACCGGCTTCGCGATGTCCAAGATCCCGATCATCCTCGCCTTGGTGGTCATGGTCGGCATCGGCCTGATCAACTACGTCGTCAAGCTGGTTCCGACCGGCCTGGAGCCCAAGCCGAAGGAGCGCAGTCCCGAGGGCGTGAAGGCGCTTTTCTACGCCGTCGAGAAGGCCAACCTCGTCTACGCGCAAAAGGTGCTGGCGATGAACTTCGACCCGAACCTGCACCACGAGAACGGGTACACCGCGCTCGCGTACGCGGCCGCCAAGGGCAACACGCAGATGGTCGAGCTGCTGGTGCGCAACGGCGCCGACGCGGCGCTCACGACGAAGGAAGGCGATACCCCGGTCGAGCTCGCGTTGCGCTTCGGCCATGCCGAGGTCGCCGACATCCTGAAGCGCGCCCGGCAGGCCGGCAGCGCTTCGGCGCTCCCGGGCGAGGCCGAGCCCCAGCCGCAAGCAGGCTAGTACTTTTCCTTTTGTTTCAATAACTTCGGGCGATTGACCCCGAGGGTCCGCTACTGTATAAAACTTCAGTACCCATGGAAACCATCACGCCATCCATCGCAGAGCAGGTCATCAGCCGCGACACGCTGCTGGAAAAATACGCCAAGGCCGGCGAAGGCTCGATCGGCGAAGTGCGCCGGCGCGTCGCGCGGGCGCTCGCCCAGCCGGAGCAGGAGGACAAGCGCGCCTATTGGGAGCGCCGCTTCCTCCAGGCGCAGGAAGACGGGTTCATTCCCGCCGGGCGCATCAACTCGGCCGCCGGGATCCGGCTCCAGGCCACCCTGATCAACTGCTTCGTGCAGCCCGTGGGCGACTCGATCTCCGAGGTCGTCGACGGCAAGCCCGGCATCTACACCGCGCTGCAGGAAGCCGCCGAGACCATGCGGCGAGGCGGCGGCGTCGGCTACGACTTCTCCGCCATCCGCCCAAAGGGCGCGGAGGTCAAGGGCACGCACTCGCGGGCGAGCGGCCCGGTCTCCTACATGCGCGTATTCGACCAGTCCTGCGAGACGGTCGAGTCCGCGGGCTCGCGCCGCGGCGCGCAGATGGGCGTGCTGCGCTGCGACCACCCGGACGTCGAGGAATTCGTCCACGCCAAGGACGAGGGCGAGCTCTCCAACTTCAACGTCTCGGTGGGCGTGACGGACGAGTTCATGCTCGCAGTCGAGAAAGATCTTCCTTTCGAGCTGGTTCATAAGGCCAAGCCGTGGCCGAGCGAGGACGCCTATCTCCGCGAGGACGGCCTGTGGGTCTACCGCAAGATCCGCGCGCGCGAGCTGTGGGACCAGATCATGCGCTCGACGTACGACCACGCCGAGCCGGGGATCCTGTTCCTCGACCGCATGAACCGGGACAACAACCTCAACTACTGCGAGACCATCGAGGCGACCAATCCCTGCGCCGAGCAGCCGCTGCCGCCGTACGGCTGCTGCTGCCTCGGCTCGATCGACCTCACGAAGTACGTCCTGAACGCCTTCGCCGCGGACGCCTCGTTCAACTACGAGAAGTTCGGCCAGACGGTCGCCACGTCGACCCGGATGCTCGACAACGTGCTCGACGTCGGCGCCTGGCCCCCCGCGCAGCAGCACCAGGAGGCGATGGCCAAGCGGCGCGTCGGCCTCGGCTTCACCGGCCTGGGCGATGCGCTCATCATGCTTCGGCTGCGCTACG
>CBDDRX010000099.1:0-11018 GCA_965233165.1 uncultured bacterium
GCTCGTCGCGCGCCTCGATGTCGAGGCGGTGCGCTGGGTCGGCACGTCCATGGGCGGCCTGATCGGCATGACCCTCGCCGCGCAGGCGGGCTCGCCGGTCAGCCGGCTGGTGATCAACGATGCCGGGCCGGTGATCGCGAAGGCCGCGATCGAGCGCATCGCCGCGTACCTCGGCCGTGCGCCCGGGTTCCCCAGCTTCGAGCAGGCCGAGCAGTACGTGCGCACGGTGTTCGCGTCCTTCGGCCGCCACAGCGACGCGCAATGGCGCCACCTCGCCGAAGCGTGGCTGCGCAGGAACGAGGACGGCACCTGGCGCGCGCACTACGATCCGCGCATCGCCGAGCCGTTCCGCGCCACGATGCCGGAGGGCGACCTCGAGCTGTGGCCGGTCTACGACGCGATCCGCTGTCCCACGCTCGTGATGCGGGGCGCGCAATCGGACCTCCTTTCACGCGAGACGACGCGGCAGATGGCGCAGCGCGGGCCGAAGGCCGGCGTGGTCGAGATTCCGGATGTCGGCCATGCGCCGACGCTGATGGACGCAGGCCAGATTTCCGTCGTTCGCGATTTTCTACTCCAAGGAGGGGCGTCATGAGGGCATTCGCTTTGGTCATGGGGGTTCTGTTCCTGCAGGGCGCATGGGGCCAGAGCACGCTCGATGCGGTGAAGGCCAAGGGGTTCGTGCAATGCGGGGTCAATACCGGCCTCGCCGGGTTCTCGCAGCCCGACTCGAAGGGCGTCTGGAAGGGCATCGACGTCGACCTGTGCCGCGCCATCGCGGCGGCGGTGTTCGGCGACGCGACCAAGGTGCGCTACGTGCCGGCGACGACGCAGCAGCGCTTCACTTCGCTCCAGTCGGGCGAGGTCGATGTCCTCTCGCGCAACACCACGTGGTCGTTCCAGCGCGACACGGCGCTCGGCTTCAATTTCGCCGGGGTCAACTTCTACGACGGGCAGGGCTTCATGGTGTGGAAGAAGCTGAACGTGAAGAGCGCGAAGCAGCTGAACGGCGCGACGATCTGCGTGCAGCCGGGCACCACGACCGAGCTGAACCTCGCCGACTACTTCCGCGCCAACCGCATGACCTTCAAGCCGGTGGTGATCGACAAGCTCGAAGAGGTGCTGAACGCCTACTTCGCCGGCCGCTGCGACGTCTTCACCACCGACGTCTCGGGCCTGGTCTCGACGCGCGGCTCGCGCGCGCCGAACGCCGCCGACCACGTGATCCTGCCGGAGGTGATCTCCAAGGAGCCGCTCGGGCCGCTGGTGCGCCACGGCGACGACCGCTGGTTCGACGTCGTGAAATGGTCGCTGTTCACGATGATCGAGGCCGAGGAGCTCGGCCTGACGTCGAAGAACATCGACCAGGCGCTCACGAGCAAGGATCCGGCGGTGCAGCGCTTCGTCGGCGCGAGCGGCGACCTGGGCAGGATGATCGGCCTGGACAACAAGTGGGCCTACAACATCGTCAAGCAGGTGGGCAACTACGGCGAGTCCTTCGAGACGAACCTCAAGCCGCTCGGCTTCGAGCGCGGGCAGAACGCGCTGTGGAAGGACGGGGGCCTGATGTACGCCCCGCCGCTGCGCTAGGTTTTTGAAAAGAACACTTTTCCAGCTCGCCGCGCTGGGGGCGGTCCTCGCCCTCGCGTGGTACCTGTACTCGAACACGGTCGCGAACCTCGCCGCGCGCAACATCGCGACCGGGTTCGCGTTCCTGTGGCGCGAGTCGGGCTTCGAGATCGGCGAGTCGCCGCTCATCGCTTACAGCGCCGCGGACACCTACCTGCGGGCGCTGGCGGTCGGCCTCGCCAACACCTTCCGCGTCGCGCTCCTCGGCATCGTCGCGGCGTCGTTCCTCGGGCTGCTCGTCGGCCTGAGCTCGCTTTCGCCGAACCTGCTGCTGCGCGGGCTGGCCCGGGCGTACGTCGAGTTCTTCCGCAACACCCCGCTGCTGGTGCAGCTCTTCTTCTGGTACGCGGTGATCACGGAGACGCTGCCGGCGGCGCGCGAGGCGCTGAACCCGCTGCCGGGCGTGTTCCTCTCCAACCGCGGCATCTTCTTTCCCCTGCCGGGCAGCGTGCCGGCGCTCGAGGGGTTCAACTTCACCGGGGGCGGGCAGCTTTCGCCGGAGTTCGCGGCGCTGCTCGCCGGGCTGGTGGTCTACACCGCCGCGTTCATCGCCGAGATCGTGCGCGCCGGCATCCTCGCCGTCCCGCGCGGCCAGTCCGACGCGGCGGACGCATTGGGGTTGAAGGATTTCGAGAAAACAAGGCTGGTGATCCTGCCGCAGGCGCTTCGTGTCATTGTTCCGCCGCTCACCAGCCAGTACCTCAACCTGGTGAAGAACAGCTCGCTTGCGGTGGCCATCGGCTATCCCGACTTCGTCTCGGTGGTGAACACGACCCTCAACCAGACCGGGCAGGCGATCGAGGGCATCGCCATCATCATGGCCGCCTACCTCACGGTGAGCCTGGCGATCTCCGCGTTCATGAACTGGTACAACGCGAGACTGCGATGAAAAGCCTTTTCTCGTCGTGGCAGAACGCGCTCACGACCGTCGTGATTGCGTTCATCCTTTTCAAGGGGCTGTCAGCCTTCGTCGACTGGGCATTCCTGAAGGCTGTATGGAGCGGGCCGTCGCAGGCCTGCCGCGCGGCGGAGGGGGCGTGCTGGGCCTACATCAACGAGAAGCACCGTTTCATCCTCTTCGGCACCTACCCGTTCGAGCTGCACTGGCGGCCCGCCGTAGCGACGGTGATCCTCCTCGGCCTATGGCTCTTCAGCGCGATGCGGCGCTTCTGGCGGCCCTGGCTCGCGCTCGTCTGGATGGCGGGACTCGCGGTGATCGGGGTGCTGATGTGGGGCGGCGTCTTCGGCCTGCGCTACGTCGAGAACGAGCGCTGGGGCGGCCTGATCCTGACGCTGCTCCTCGCCACGTTCGGCATGGCGCTCGCGTTCCCGCTCGCGGTCCTGCTCGCGCTCGGGCGGCGCTCCGACCTCCCCGTGATCCGCGCGCTGTGCGTGGGCTACATCGAGCTCATCCGCGGGGTGCCGCTCATTTCTCTCCTCTTCATGGCCTCGGTGATGCTGCCGCTCTTCCTGCCCTCGGGCGTGACGATCGACAAGCTCCTGCGCGCGCAGATCGCGCTCATCCTCTTCGCCGCCGCCTACCTCGCCGAGGTGGTGCGCGGCGGCCTGCAGGCGATCCGCCGGGAGCAGTACGAGATGTCCGATGCGCTGGGCCTCACGTACTTCCAGAAGACCGCGTACGTGATCCTGCCGCAGGCCCTGCGCATCGCCGTGCCCCCGCTCGTGAACACGTTCATCGGCCTGTTCAAGGACACCTCGCTGGTCGTGATCATCGGCCTGTTCGACCTGCTCGCGGCAGTGAAGGTGGGCCTGGGCGAGCCGGCCTGGAGCGGCTTCGGCGTCGAAGCCTATCTCTTCGCGTCGCTCGTGTACTTCGTCTTCTGCTACGCGATGTCGCGCTACTCGCGCACCCTCGAGCTTGAAAAAGGTGGCAGGAACCTTTTAAAAGGTGCCTGAAACCTTTTTAAAAGGTTCCTGACACCGTTTTCTGGACGCCGGCCGCGGCCAGGTCCTGCCAAGCCTGGGCGAGCGAGCCGTTCAGGTCGATCGCGCGCGAGGCGTCCTCGATGAGGGTCGTTGCGAATCCGGCGCTGCGCGCGTCGAGCGCCGTCCAGGCGACGCAGAAGTCGGTGGCCAGGCCGCAGACGAACACTTCCCGGATGCCGCGCTCCTTCAGGTAGCCGGCGAGGCCGGTCGCCGTCCTGCGGTCGGCCTCCATGAAGCCCGAGTAGCTGTCGATGCCGTCGTGGTAGCCCTTGCGGATGACGAGCTGCGCCTTCGTCGCCTGGAGCCCGGCGTGGATCGCGGCGCCGGGCGTGCCCTGCACGCAGTGGTCGGGCCAGAGCACCTGCTCGCCGTAGGCAAGCCGCGTCGTCTCGAAGGGCTTCTTTCCCGGATGCGCGGAAGCGAAGGAGGCGTGTCCCTGCGGGTGCCAGTCCTGGGTGAGCACCACGTTCTCGAAGCGCGGCAGCAGGGCATTGATGACCGGCACTACCTCGTCGCCCTTCGCCACGGCCAGGGCGCCGCCGGGCATGAAGTCGTACTGCACGTCGACGACGATGAGGCAGCTATCCTTTTCGGTTCGCGGCATCCCTGCTTTCAGCCGCGGCGGTTTGCGGCATCCCAATTCCTCTCCAGGTTGGCGATGAGCGCCGGGCTGAAATGGCAGTGCGCCTGCTCGCGCGCGTAGACCGACATGTAGCGCCGGAAGCTGTCGAGCGGCTCCTGCACGATGCGCATGGCGCGGCGGTTGCCCGCGGCGCTCACGACTCCCGAGCTGGTCAGGGCGGCAACGGTCCGGTCGATCGCCGCGTCCATGTCCGCGGGCGGCACGATCTCGTCGCAGATCAGGCGGCCTTCCGGGCTCGCGCAAGGCAGGCGGCGCTCCATCATGATCGCCTGGCGGGTGACGCGGTCGCCGGCGAGGCGCGGCATGCGCAGGTTGGCCGCGCCGGGAATGATCCCTTCCTTGCGCGCCGGCAGCGTCATGTACGCATCTTCTGCGGCGATCGTGTAGTCGATGGTGAGCAGGATCTGGCAGTGCCCCCCGATGGCGAACCCTTCGACCGCGGCGACCCACGGCTTCTCCACGGACTTCGCCTCGGGCGACGCGTCCGGGAAAGCGACGCCGCGGTAGATCTTGTTCACCAGGCCCAGGTCGCGCAGGATGTACCAGAGGAAGCGGATCTTTCCCTGGTAGAGATGCGTGAGGTTGATGCCGGCGCCGAACAAGCGCCGCCCGGCGTACTTCGGATGCTCGACCGCGCCGCCGCGCAGCACGCACACCTCGGTGCCCTCGTCGAGCGTCGCGACGTCGATCGCCGTCTCCAGCCCGGCGAGCGTGGTTTCGTCCTCGGCGTTGAGGAAGCGCGGATTTTGCATCGTCACCACGGTGGCGTTGCCTTCGCGGCGCAGGTGCGCGCCGGCGAGCTGCAGCTCGCCCGCCTCGCGGAAGCGCGCCAGCGCGGCGCGCGAATCCTCGCGCGGCAGGAGCATGGCGTGGCAGAGGTGCGTGCCGCGCTCGGGATCGGCGAGCAGGAGCGCGAGGAACTCTCCCTGGCGCTTCTCGAGGCCCTTCTTGTCGCGCTGCGCGAGCCGGCCCTCGGCGGCGAGCTCCGCCTCGGACGGAAGGAGCCCCGGCACCTTCTGCGCCGCGAGCCGGCAGAGCTCGTCGACGCGCACGAACCGGCTGCGCTGCGCCGTCAGCTCGTCGTAGGTTTGCAGGACCAGTGCAGAGGAAATTGCCATGGCGGCATTAGTGTACAGTCCGAGGCGATGAAATTCTTCCTGGTCGACGACGATCCGGATGTCCTGGCCCTCCTCGCGCGCGTGCTGCGCGGCGCCGGGCACAGCGTCGAGACCAGCGCCTCGAGCGTCGAGGCGCTCAAGCGCATCCCGATCGAGCGGCCCGAGTGCGTGATCACCGACATCATGATGCCGGAGATGGACGGCTTCGAGCTCACGCGCGAGCTGCGCCGGCGCATCGAGCTCGCCGAGATGAAGATCATCGTGCTCTCGGCGAAGGCCTACGAGTTCGACCGGCGCCGCGCCCGCGAGCTCGGCGCGGACGGCTACATCCCCAAGCCCTTCACGCAGGACACGCTGCTGCAGTCGATCGAGGAGATCCTCTCCAGCCGGGTGGTCGTGACCTACTGGGGCGTGCACGGCACGCTGCCGACGCCGGGACCGGCCTATACCCGCTACGGCGGCAACACGCCGTGCGTGAGCGTCGAGGTGGGCGGCGAGCCCCTGTACGTCTTCGACTGCGGCTCCGGGATCAAGCGCCTGTCCGACCAGGTGATGACCACCGCGGCCGGGCAGCGCTTCTCGGCGCGCATCTTCATCTCGCACACGCACTGGGACCACATCAACACGATCCCGTTCTTCGCCCCGCTCTACATCCGCGGCAACCAGATCGAGATCTTCGGCCCCTACCAGGGCGACCTGACCATCGAGCGGGCGATCAGCGCGCAGATGGAAAGCGTGTACTTCCCGGTGACCACGCGCGAGTTCGGCTCGCACCTCACGTTCCGCGACTTGCGGGAAGAGACGCTCGAGTTCGGCCCGGTGAAGATCGAGACGATGCTCCTCAGCCATCCCGGCTACTGCCTGGGCTACAAGCTGACCGCGCGCGGCCGCTCGATCTGCTACATCACCGACAACGAGCTCTACCTGCCGTCCGACCGGCGCCACAACCCGCGCTACGTCGAGCAGCTCGTGAAGTTCATCCACGGCGCGGACGTGCTGATTACCGACACGACGTATCGCGACAGCGAGTACCTTACCAAGGTCGACTGGGGGCATTCGTGCGTGAGCGAGGTGGCGAAGCTCGCGGCGCGCGCCGAGGTGAAGCGCCTGCACCTCTTCCACCACGACATCGACCAGACCGACGACGTGATCGACCTCAAGCTGAAGGACGCGCGCGAGGCGTTGCAGCGCCTGGGCTCGCAGGTGCGGTGCGAGGCCCCGGCCGAGAACACGACGCTGACGCTCTAGCTCACTTCGGCCGCGGATCCTGCAGGCCCGCATCCGGCGCGCGGTATGTCCCGGCGCGCATCTGCGCCACCAGGTTCGCGAGGCTCGCGGCGGCGTTCTCGACCTCCTTGAACACTGCCGGGTCGGCATCGAGCTCGTCGTGGCTGGTGGCGTACGGCTTGTAGTAGCCGATCCAGGTATCCATCGCCGCCGCGTCGCCCGCCTGGACCATGCCGATGTCGGACAGCCAGTCGGCGAGGGCCCGCCGCAGCTCTTCCGGCCCGGCGGCATCCCCGTGCGTGACCCACGGCGAAGGCGCGCCCGGCGAGGTGGCGCGGGTACGGCCAGCCTTTCAGCTCGAGCGCCTTTGCCTCCTCGACGTTCTTGCCGTGCGTGGAGCTCGGGTCGGGGTTGCCGCCGTCGGCGCACACCAGCCGGTCGATCATGAGCTTCAGGCTGGAGGGCGCCTGGTACCAGTTCACCGGGCAGAGCACCATCACGCCGTGCGCCGCGACCCAGCGCGGGTAGAGCTCGGCCATCCAGTCGTTGGTCTGCCCCATCGCGTGGTTCGGGTAGCAGCTGCACGGCCAGTGGCAGAGCGGCATCGCGGTCGAGACGCAGGCCTTGCAGGGGTGGATCACCTTCCATGGCTCGTCGGCCAGGGCCGACATATTGAGGAGATCGACCTCGAAGCCGGCGCGCTTGCCGAGCGCCGCCTGGGCGTGGAGCGCGAGGCGCAGCGTCTTCGAGATCTCGCCGGGGCACGAGTGCTCGCTGCGCGTGGAGCCGTTCACGACCAGGATGCGCGAGGGCGAGGCGGGGGCGTCGTGGCGCTGCTGCGCTTCCCGGATGGCTTTCCTCGCCTTCAGCCAATCGAGCGAAACCTGGTACGCGGGATCCGCGAACCCGGGGCCCGCCGCCTGCGTGCGCGGGGCCTTGCGATACTGGATGTAGCCGTCCCAGGCGCGCTCGCAGATCTTCTCCAGCTCCCCCTGCACGTCGTCGAATACCGGGTCGGAGAAGCGCTCGAAGAAGCGCGCGCGGAACGCCTCGCGCGTCAGCGGCACGTACTTCGAATGGTGGCGCACCAGCGGCTTCGGGCTCATCGGCGGGCGGGATCCTGGCGGTAGAACTGCGTCAGCTGGTCGTAGAAGTCCGGGTAGCGCCGGCGCATCTCGACGGGGTCGGCGAAGAACGCCTCGCTGACCACGGCGAAGAACTCCGACGGATGCTCCGCCGCATAGGGATCCAACCACGTTTCGCGGCCGCGCTCCACCGCGTCGCAGAAGCCCGCATAGGCCTCGCCGAGGGCCGCCTGCCAGGCCGTGCGGCTCATGCCGGCGTGCAGCGGCGGCACGCCGTCGGCTTCGCCGTTGCGCATGTCGAGCTTGTGCGCGAACTCGTGGATCACCACGTTGATGTGCGGGTCGTTCGCCGCCGCGTCCCACGAGAGCACCACCGGGCCGCCCTCCATGGCTTCCCCGGCAAGCTCGTCCTCCCATTCGTGCAGCACGCCGTGCTCGTCCATCTCCGAGCGGCGCACGCGGAAGTCGCCCGGATGGACCACGACCCCGGTCCACCCCCCGTACCAGTCCAGGCCGAGCGCGAGGACCGGCAGGCAGGCCTGCGCCGCGATCGAGACGCGCATCGCGTCGCTGACCTCCAGGCCATGCGCTCCTGCGAACTCCTTCTCCGCCAGGAAGAGCACGACCAGCGCCTTGAGCCTCTCCGTTTCCTCCGCGGAAAGCGAGCCGATGAAGCGCCAGCCGCCGGCGGCCTCGGCCCACAGCGCATCCTCGACGCGATGGCGCTCGAGCACGCGCTTCCTCTTCCAGTCGGTGAGCCAGCCCATACCTCCTAAAATACCTCATGGTCACGGTCGTCCAGCTCCGGCCCCAGCAGGACAGCGCCGCCGCGCTCGAGCCCCTCGCCGCGGGCCTGCCGGCCGGCGAGCGCGCGCTCCTCGGGCGCGCGCTCGCCTTCGCCGAGCCGCTGTACGCCGGCCAGCAGCTCTCGACGGGCGAGCCGACCTGGGCGCATGCGCTCGGGCTGGGCGAGAACCTGGCGGCGATCGGCCTGGACGCGCCCGGGCGCGCCGCGGGCGTGCTCTTCGCTGCGGCGAAGCACGCCGACCCCGAAGCCGTGAAGGACGCGTTCGGCGAGGAGATCGCGAGCCTCGTCTCCGGCGTCGAGAAGCTCTACCAGCTCCGCGTGGCGACGCGCGGCAGCCCCGCCGAGCAGAACGAGGTGCTGCGCAAGATGGTCCTCGGCATGGTCGAGGACGTGCGGGTCGTGCTGGTCCGCCTGGCGAGCCGCACGCAAACACTCCGTTTCTTTTCCAAGATCAAGAACATTGAAAAGGAGAAGTCGGAGTACGCCCGCGAGACCCTTGACATCTACGCGCCGCTCGCGAACCGGCTTGGTGTCTGGCAGCTCAAGTGGGAGCTCGAGGACCTCTCGTTCCGCTTCCTCGAGCCCGAGCTCTACCGGAAGATCGCCGGGATGCTCGAGGAGCGCCGCCTCGAGCGCCAGCAGTACATCGCCGACGCGATCTCCCGCCTGAAAAGCGAGCTGGAGAAGGCGGAAGTTGGCGGGGAGATCACCGGGCGGCCGAAGCACATCTACTCCATCTGGAACAAGATGCGCACGAAGGGCCTCGACTTCACGCAGCTCTACGACGTGCGCGCGCTGCGCGTCATCGTGCCGGAGCTGAAGGACTGCTATACCGCGCTCGGCGTGGTGCACAACCTCTGGCAGCCGATCCCGCGCGAGTTCGACGACTACATCTCGCGCCCGAAGGGAAACCTGTACCAGTCGCTGCACACCGCGGTGCTCGGGCCGGGCGGCAAGACGCTGGAAGTGCAGATCCGCACCGAGGCCATGCACCGCCAGGCGGAGTACGGCATCGCCGCGCACTGGCGCTACAAGGAGCCTGGAAAGTCGGGAAAGTCAGAAAGCGCCTTCGAGCAGAAGATCGCCTGGCTGCGCGAGCTCCTGGCGTGGCGCGACGAGGTTTCCGACTGGCGCAAGACCACGCGCCAGGCGAAGCTCGACGACACCGTGTACGTGCTTACCCCGCAGGGCAAGGTGATCGACCTTCCCGCCGGCGCGACGCCGGTCGACTTCGCGTATGCGCTGCACACCGACCTCGGCCACCGCTGCCGCGGCGCGCGCGTCGACGGCCACATCGTCACCCTCGACACGCCGCTCCAGAGCGGCCAGCGCGTGGAAATCGTCTCTGCAAAGACCGGCGGCCCCTCGCGCGACTGGCTGAACGCCGAGCGCGGCTTCGCCAAGACGCACCGCGCGAAGGCGAAGATCCGCCAGTGGTTCAACTTGAAGCAGCAGGCGGAGACCATCGCCGCCGGGCGCGACAAGGTCGAGAAGGTCATCAGGAAGGCGCGCGCGACACACTCGAGCCTCGAGGCGCTTGCGACGAAGCTCGGCGTCGGCAAGCCCGAGGACCTCTTCGTCGCCGTCGCGCGCGACGAGGTCAACCTGCGCCAGCTCCAGGCCGCCGTCCGCGAGCTCGAGGGCACCGAGGCCGCCCCGCAGAAGATTTCACCGGGAAAGGTCAAGAAGCCTTCCGCTTCGCGTTCCGGCGTCCTCGTCGTCGGCATGGACCGCCTGCTCACGCAGCTCGCGAAGTGCTGCAAGCCGGTGCCGCCCGATCCGATCCGCGGCTTCGTCACGCGCGGCAAGGGCGTCTCCGTGCACCGCGAGGACTGCGCCAGCCTGAAGCGCCTCGCCGAATCCGACCCCGAGCGCCTGATCGACGCGGAGTGGGGCAAGGGCGAGGGCACCTACGCCGTCGAGATGGCCGTCACCGCCAGCGACCGGCGCGGCCTCCTGCGCGACGTCGGCGACGCCCTCGCACGCGAAAAGATCAACGTCACCGCCGCCCGCACCCAGAACAAGGACGACCTCGCCTTCATGCGCTTCACTTTCGAGGTCAGCAACGTCGCCCACCTCAAGCGCGCCTTCGCCGTCGTGCGCGCCCTCAAGGGCGTGATCCGCGTCGCCCGGGGTTGATTTGCCGGCCCCCTGACAAGGGGGCTGTGAGCCGAAGGCGAACGGGGGTTTCTCCTCGTTCCTATCTCAAAAAGTGATATCTCAATAATTCGTTGGACGAGTAAGCCGGGGCGAGGCTAGGTTGCCTCGTCATGAGAGCCCTCGTTCTTGGCGCTGCGGCGCTGCTAGCTTCAATCCAAGTTCACGCCCAGACGACGGTCGCGGGCCACACGCCCGGGAGCTTCCGCGTCACCGAGAGCGGCGCCGCGGAGTACCGGATTCCCATCCGGGTGCCGCCGGGGATCGCGGGGATGGAGCCCAGGCTCGCGCTGGTCTACAACAGCCAAGCGGGCAACGGTCTCTTGGGGGTGGGCTGGAATCTCGAGGGCCTATCGGCGATCACGCGCTGCCCCAGGACCATGGCGCAGGACGGGGTTCGGGGC
>CBDDRX010000100.1:0-23405 GCA_965233165.1 uncultured bacterium
TACTCGAAGCGGTCGAAGTACGGCTCCATGTCGGCCGCGCTCACGCCCCAGTCCTGCACCGTCGCCTCTTCCGGCAGGAAGCCCTTCCCGTAGCGCTCGGCGGTATGCGTGCGCATGCGGAAATCGCTGTCCTGGAAGCGCCAGGTCTGGCCGTTCCAGTGCACCGCCGAGCCGCCCAGGCCGGTCCCGGGCAGGAAGCCCTCGATGCGCCGCAGCGGCAGCGCCGTCTCGCCGGCGTGGTTGCGGAACGTGAAAGTTTCCTTCGCCGTGTCCATCATCAGCGACTTGCGCACGGCGTAGCGCAGCTCGTCGTGCATGTGCGGCCCCTGGAAGTCCGGCACGGTGTGGCGCGGCTCGCCGCGCTCCAGGCCCACCACGCTCAGCCCGGCGCGCGTCAGCTCGCGGCCGAGGATCGCGCCGACCAGACCGACGCCGAGCAGCAGCGCATCGGTCTCCTTGAGGCGCGTCGCCAAGTCAGTCCTTGTCGCGGGCGGGGTGGCCGGCGTGGCCGCCTTCGGCGAGGCTCGCCGGCGCCGCCGTGAACGCGACGTTGCGGCCGACCATCTCGTAGTAGTTCGAGTAGGCGCCGGGGAAGCCGATCATCTTCCAGGCGGCCATGCCGCGGTTGCCGCCGTAGGCGGGGTCGCCGAGATAGCCTTCCATGGTGAGCGCGAGCAGCAGCGCGAAGAATTCGCCGGTGCCTGCGGCGCCGAGGTCCACTTCGCCCTTCTCCAGCGCCTGCAGGTAGCCGTCCTGCGCCTGCGGGGCGAGCTTGTCGAAGCCGCCTTTCGGCGCGAGGTCCGCGGCGATGGCGCGCACACCGGCCCGGAAAAGCTCCGCCGGCGTATGCGGAAGCTGGTAGCCCTGGCTCGGCGTGCCCTTGCGCCAGGGACCGCTGCGGTAGAGCCGCGCGCCGGCGCCGAAGGCGCCGGCGAGCTGGCGGTCGATGAACACCGGCACGCCGGCCTCGAGCGCGCCCGGGCCCGGCGGCTCGGCGGGGATCAGCCGCGCCACGGCCGCATTCAGGAAGCGCGCTTCGTCCGCTGAAAGGAATTCAAAGCGCGCCTGCGCAGCCGCCTTGTGCGGCTGCGCATCTACGCGCCGTAGCGGAATCGTGACCGCAAGGCCGGCGCCGGCCGCCTGCATGAGGCGGCGGCGGGAAGGATTGGTCGGCTTGGACATTTCGTTTCGGGAATGCGCAACGCTTCCGGATGTCCGACCCGCATGCGCGCGTGGAGTTCTGTTCCGCTGCTTCTTTTGCCGGCGCTCGCGCACGCGCATGCCGGCGAGGCGTGGCGCTTCGACCCGTGGATCGCCGCCAGCCTGCTGGCGCTCCTGCTGCTCAGGCCGCGCGCGGCGTGGCCGTTCGCGGGCGCGCTGCTTGCCCTCTTCCTCGCGCTCGTCTGGCCGCTCGAGCCGCTCGCCGGCGAGAGCTTCGCCGCGCACATGGCCCAGCACATGCTCCTCATCGGCGTCGCCGCGCCGCTCCTCGCGGCGTCGCGCCCTGTCCTACGGCTGCTGAAGGGACGCGCTTCGCTCGTGCGCCCGCTTTTCGCGCTCGCCCGCCCGCGCAACGCGTTCTTCCTGCACGCCGCGGCGATCTGGCTCGGCCATGCGCCGCGCGTCATCCAGTGGAGCCTCGAGAACCGCGCGGTGCATGCGCTCGAGCACGCGGCGTTCGTCGCCACCGCGGCGATCTTCTGGTGGGCGCTGCTCGCGCGCGGGCGCGCCGGCGCGGGCGAGAGCGCGCTCTGGACGCTCGCGACGATGCTGCACACCGGCGCGCTCGGCGCGCTGCTCGCCTTCGCGCCGCGGGTGATCTACCCGGGGACGACGCTCGACGACCAGCAGCTCGCCGGCCTGGTCATGTGGATTCCTGGCGGCCTGTGCTACCTCGCCGCCGGCCTTGCCTTCGCAGCGGCCTGGCTTGCGGAGCGGGGGCGCCCCATGGAGTGGCGCTGATGGGCCTCTTCGAGGGCATCCAGTCTGCGCTCTCGCCCGCCGGGCCCGAGGGCGAAGTCCTGACGGAGATGGCGTGGGTGCTCTTCATCGGCGCGCTGCTCATCTTCATCGCGGTCATGGCGCTCGCCGGGTGGGCGGTCTTCGGCAAGCGAAGCAGCACCGCGCGCATCGGCGGGCGCGCGCTGATCGTCGGCGGCGGCATCGTCTTCACCACGGTGACGCTCGCCGCGCTCCTCGTCTATTCGCTGGTCCGCGGCGAAGCGGTCCAGGCGCCGGTCGACGCGGCGCTGCGCATCGAAGTGACCGGCGAGCAGTGGTGGTGGCGCGTGCGCTATCTCGACGCGCAGGGCCGGCTCGACTTCGAGACCGCGAACGAAATCCGCATCCCGGCCGGGCAACCGGTGCTCCTCGAGCTGAAATCGGCCGACGTCATCCACAGCTTCTGGGTGCCCTCGCTCGCCGGCAAGCTCGACATGATCCCCGGGCGCACGAACCGCCTGCGCCTGCTCGCCTCGCACCCGGGCGAATACCGCGGCCAGTGCGCCGAGTACTGCGGCGGCCCGCACGCCTTCATGGCGTTCTTCGTGATCGCCGAAGAGGAAGGGGCTTTTGAGAAGTGGGCATCCCGGCAAAGAACGCCTGCGGGCAAGAGCAACGAACTATTCATGAACCAGTGCCGCGGCTGCCACACCATCCGCGGCACCGCGGCCGCGGGAAAGCGCGGCCCCGACCTCACGCACGTCGGCAGCCGCCGCACGATCGGCGCGGCGCTCCTGCCGATGAACGCCGGCAGCCTCGCCGGCTGGATCGCCTCGAGCCAGCACCTCAAGCCCGGCAACCTCATGCCCTCGTTCCGCGAGCTCAGCGGCGAGGAGCTGCGCGAGCTCGCGGCGTACCTGGCGTCGCTCGAATGATGCAGGGCTGGCCGGTGTGGGGCACGGGCGCGGCCTTCGCCGCGGCGGCGGCGGTCGTGTGGATCGCGGGGACGCGCATCGCCGGCTACGCCGACGCGATCGCCGAGGCGACCGGCCTCGGCCGCGCGGTCCTGGGCATGCTGCTCCTCGGCGGCGTGACTTCGCTTCCGGAGCTCGCGGTCGCCTCGACCGCCGCGCTCGCCGGCCACCCGGCGCTGTCGGTGAACGACGTGCTGGGCAGCGCGGCGATCAACGTGCTCATCATCGCGCTCGCCGACGCCGTGATCGGCCGCGACGCGATCACCTCCGTGGTCGCCTCGCCGCGCGTGCTGCTGCAGGCGGTCCTCGGCATCGTCCTGCTCGCGCTCGCCGCGGCCGCCGCGGTCAGCGTGCCATTGCCGTTCCTCGGCGCGAGCGCCTGGACCTGGCTCATGGCGGCGATGTACGTCGCCGCCGCCTGGATCATCTCGCGCTCCCGCAGCGGCGAGGCCTGGCGCGCCACCGGCGGAAAGACCGAGCACGCCGGCGGCGCGGCGGGCCCGAAGAAGGCGCTCAAGCCGCTGCTCGCGAGGACCGCGCTCGCCGCGGCGGCCGTGCTGGTCGCCGGGTTCTTCCTGACGAAGAGCGCCGAGGCGCTCGCGGAGCAGACCGGCCTGGGCACCAACTTCTTCGGCGTCGTCGCCCTGGCGGCGGCGACCTCGCTCCCCGAGGTCAGCACGGTCGTCGCCGCCGTGCGCCTGGGCCGCTACGAGATGGCGCTCTCCGACATCTTCGGCACCAACCTCTTCAACGTCCTGATCCTCTTCGTCGCCGACCTCCTCTACGACGGCCCGCCGGTCCTCGCCGAGGTCGGCGCCTTCGCCGCCGTCGGCGCGCTCGTCGCCATCGTCCTCACCGCGCTCTTCCTCGCCGGCATGATCGAGCGGCGCGACCGCACGCTGCTGCGGATGGGCATCGATTCCTTCGCCGCGATCGGCCTCTACCTCGCGGGGCTCACGGTGCTGTACCAGCTCAAATGAGAAAAACAGGGACGGACCACGTTTTTCCGAGCGAGACGCCGCGTCCGCCGGAGGAGCTCGCGGAGCTGAAGCGCCTGTGGGACCCGCCGCGCGGGCTGCGCTTCATCACGGTCATCAACAACAACTACATCGGCGTGATGTACGTCGGCGCGGCGTTCCTGTTCTTCCTCCTCGCCGGGATCCTCGCGCTGCTGATGCGCGCGCAGCTCGCGGTGCCGGGCAACGACCTGGTCGGGCCGGCGCTCTACAACCAGCTCTTCACCATGCACGGCACGATGATGATGTTCCTCTTCGCCGTGCCGGCGGTGGAGGCGATGGGGATCCTGCTCCTGCCGAACATGCTCGGCGCGCGCGACCTGCCCTTCCCGCGCCTGTCCGCGTACGCGTTCTGGGCCTACCTGGTGGGCGGGCTGGTCTTCTTCTGCAGCCTGTTCATGGGCCTCGCGCCCGACGGCGGCTGGTTCATGTACCCGCCGCTCACCAGCGAGAAGTTCTCCCCCGGGATCAACCAGGACTTCTGGCTGCTCGGCATCGGCTTCATCGAGATCTCGGCGATCGCCGGCGCGGTGGAGATCATCGTCGGCATCCTGCGCACGCGCGCGCCGGGGATGACGCTTGCGCGGATGCCGGTGTTCGCCTGGGCGATGCTCGTCTTCGCGCTGATGATCGTGTTCGCCTTCCCGGCGGTGATCCTCGCGACGCTGCTCCTCGAGCTGGAGCGCGCCTTCGGCTGGCCGTTCTTCGACGCGGCGCTGGGCGGCGATCCGCTCCTTTGGCAGCACCTGTTCTGGTTCTTCGGCCACCCCGAGGTGTACATCATCTTCCTGCCCGCGGCCGGCATGGTGTCGATGATCGTCTCGGCGATGGCGCAGACGCCCCTCGTCGGGCAGCGCCTCGTGATCCTCGCGCTCGTGGCGATCGGCTTCCTCAGCTTCGGCCTGTGGGTGCACCACATGTTCGCCACCGGGATCCCGCGCCTGTCGCTCTCGTTCTTCGAGGCGGCGAGCATGGCGGTGGCGATCCCGAGCGGCATCCAGGTGTTCGCCTGGATCGCCACCTTTGCGAAGGGCAAGGTGCAGATCAAGACGCCGGCGCTCTTCATCCTCGGCATGCTGTTCATCTTCGTCCTGGGCGGCCTGACCGGCGTGATGGTCGCGGTCGTGCCGTTCGACTGGCAGGTGCACGACACCTACTTCGTCGTCGCGCACCTGCACTACGTGCTGATCGGCGGCATGGTCTTCCCGCTCTTTGCCGGCTTCTACTACTGGATGCCCTATACGAGCCGCCACGCGCTCTCCGAGCGCGTCGGCCGCTGGGTCTTCTGGCTGATCTTCACGGGCATGAACGTCGCGTTCTTCCCCATGCACCTCACCGGCATCCTCGGCATGCCGCGGCGCGTCTACACGTACCTGCCGGGCCTGGGCTGGGACTGGCTGAACATGGTCTCGACGCTCGGCGCGTTCATGCTCGCCGCCGGCGTGCTGCTGTTCATCATCGACGTCGCGCGGAAATTCCGCATGTCCGCCGAGGACAACGCCGGCAACGTCTGGAGCGCCGGCACGCTCGAATGGCTGCCGAACGGCAACTACTCCAACCGCAGCGTGCCGATCGTCGAGAGCGCGTATCCCCTGTGGGACGACCCGAAGCTCGCCGAGCGCGTCGAGGCGGGCGCGTATTTCCTGCCGCGCTCGGTCACGGGTACCCGCGACACCCTGGTGACGAGCGCCGTCGACGCCAGGCCGCAGTTCGTGCTGCGCCTGCCCATGCCGGGATGGGCGCCCCTGATCGCCGCGTGGTTCACCGCCGCGTTCTTCCTCCTCCTCACGTTCAAGCTCGTCGCCCTCTCGGCGATCTGCGGCGTGATCGCGATCGCGGCGCTCGTGCACTGGGGCTGGGGGCTCGATCCGGAGCCCGCGGCCGGCCCGGCGGACATCGGCGGCGGCCTGAAGCTTCCGACCTATGTCAGCGGGCCGATGTCGCAGGCCTGGTGGGCGATGGTCGTGCTGATGCTCGTCTCCGCCTCGCTCTACGGGTGCCTGCTTTTCTCGTATCTCTATCTCTGGCTCGTCTCGCCCGACGCTTGGCCCTCGTCTCTTCCATCCCTTTCCTACGCCGCCGTTTCGGCGGCGGCGCTCGTGATCTCGAGCATGGTGGTCGCCGCCGCAGACAGGAAGGTTGCAAGCAAAGGGGACTGCAGGCTGCTCTGGCTGGCCCTGCCCCTTCTTCTTTTCGGGTTTGGAACGAACATCGCGGCGCAGTCGGCCGTCTCGCCGGAGGAAGACGCCTACGGGGCGATCGTCTACGCGTTTGTATCCGTCGACGGCTGGTTCGTCGCGGTCGCGATCGTCCTCGCGCTCTTCGCGCTGGCGCGCCATCGCGCCGGGAAGCTCGACGCGGTGCGCCGCGTCACCTTCGACAACGCGAAGCTCTTCTGGCACTACACCGTGGCGCAGACGCTCGTCGGCCTGGCCATGGTGCACGGCTTCCCGAGGCTCGTCGCATGAAATCGGCATGAAATCGGTGTCAGGCACCGAATTCCTTCCTACGGCGCTGCGCATTTCCGCCGGCGCGATCGTCTGGGCGGTGCACTTCACGGTGCTCTACGGCTTCGCCGCCCTCGCCTGCGCGCGCGGATTCGCCGGCGCGATCCCATGGGTGTGCGGCGCGGCTTCCGTGCTCGCGCTCGCGGCGGTTCTGCTCATCCTCGCGCTGAATCTCCCGCGCCGCGGCGAATTCGAGAGCTGGCTCGCGTTCTCGATCGCGGCGCTCGCGCTGGTGGGCATCGTCCTCGAAACCGTCCCCGTCTACCTGGTCCGCCCATGCGCCTAGCCGCCCTGCTCCTCCTGCCCGTGCTCTTCGGCTGCGGGGAACCGCCGCCTCCGGCGCTCGGCGGCGACCCGGAGAACGGCAAGCTGCTGCTGCGCCAGTTCGCATGCGGCAGCTGCCACGCGATACCGGGCGTTGCCGCCGCGCACGGCAAGGTCGGTCCGCCGCTCGAAGGGGTGGCGAGCCGGGTCTATCTCGCCGGCATCCTGCCGAACACGCCCGAGCGCATGGCCGCGTTCATCCGCGCGCCGCACAAGGCCGATCCGAAGACCGCCATGCCGGACATGGGCGTGACCGACGCGCATGCGCGCGACATGGTCGCGTACCTGTACACGCTGAAATGAAGGCGCTCCTCGTCATCGCCGCCGTGCTCGTGCTTGCCGGAGCGGGAAGCGTGGCTTTCGTCTACTCCGGGCTCTACGACATCTCGGCGACCGACCAGCACCTGACGCCCACCTACCACGCGATCCGCAAGACGATGGAGCGCTCGGTCGCCCGCCGCGCCGCGAAGATCGAGGTGCCGCCGCTCGGCGATGCGCGGCAGATCGAGCGCGGGCTGTCGCTCTACAGAGCGCACTGCGTGCAATGCCACGGCGGGCCCGGCATCGCGCCGGAGCCGTTCGCGCTCGGCCTCACGCCGCTCCCGACGCCGCTCGCGCGCTCCGGCAAGGACCGCAGCCCGGCCGAGCTCTACTGGGTGGTGAGGTACGGCATCAAGATGACCGGCATGCCGGCATGGGAATTCCGCATGCCGGAGGAAGACCTGT
The DNA here is from genome assembly GCA_965233165.1 of uncultured bacterium. GTDB lineage: Bacteria > Pseudomonadota > Gammaproteobacteria > Burkholderiales > SG8-39 > SCGC-AG-212-J23. The sequence goes on from CBDDRX010000100.1 coordinate 7,489, forward strand.
GGGCCACCGTCGCTTTCCTGAAGCGCCTTCCGCTCCTCTCCGTCGCGGAGTACATGGCCCTGCAGGCGCCGCCCGCCCTTCCCCGCTGGCATGACCCCGACGGCGCGCCGGATGCCGCGAGGGGGAGGCAGGCGCTCGAGCAATACGGCTGCATCGGCTGCCACGAGATCCCGGGCGTCGTCGGCCCGGCTGCGCGCCTCGGGCCCACCCTCGCCGGCATCGGCGCGCGCACGATGCTGGGCGGCGTGCTGCCGAACTCGCCGGAGAACATGGCCCTGTGGCTGCGCGCACCGCAGGCGTTCTCCCGCCACAGCGCCATGCCGATGCTCGGCGTCACGGCGCGCGACGCGCGGGACATGGCCGCCCACCTCGGCACCCTGAAGTAGCGCCACGGTGGTTTCAGCGGCCGCTCGCCGCGTCCCGGATGCGCTGGGCTTCCTCCGCAAGCACCGCCTGCCGGTAGCGGTTCGTCGTCTCGCGGCGTACCCGCTCCAGCGCGAGCAGGAGGCGCTCTGCGACGGCGGGCTTGTCCGCGCCGTTTTCGCGCAGGTCACGGAAGGCGAGGCGCGCGAGGCCGGCGAACGTCGGGCCGCGCGCGATGACGCGCAGCACGTCGCCGTCGCGCCTGCAGGGCGTCTCGATGCGGCGGCGCGCCAGGCGCACCAGCAGCTCGGAGAGCCGGTCGATGCACAGGATGGCGGTGGACTGGTCGTTGATGCCCGGCGAGAGCGCACGCAGGCCGATGTCGACGATCTGCTGGATGCCGAACGCGGCGTCCTGCTCGATGGTCCGCTGGCGGTCGAACGAATAGCAGCCGTTCAGCCGGCGGCACGCCTCGTCGCCGGCCGGCGCGCCGCCTTGCAGCGACGCGATCGGCTGGCCGGCGATCGCGAAGTCGCCGACCGCGAGATCCATCCGCACCACGCGGCGCGCTTCCCGGGCGAAGGCGAGCAGCCCGTCGCCGTCCACCGAGACAATGTAGCCGGTGCCGGCCGCCGGAACGGCCGTCCACGTGCCCGCGTGCCCCAGGCCGTCCTGCGCCGACTCGTCCACGGACTCGCCGATCTCGTCCGGGAACAGGGTCTCGATCGCCTCCCCCGTGGCGCCCGCCACGCGGGCGAGGATCATCGAGGCCTGGATCGACGTGGCGAGGTGGTGGATGAAGAACACGAGCAGGCCCACGGCGATGAAGGCGAGCACGATGCCGCCGAGCACCGCGAGCGAGGGGACGAAGCCGTCCGGACCGCTTTGGATGGTGCGCAGGACGAGCAGGCAGTAGGCGAACGCCGCGACGAAGAAGCCGAGCACGAACTGGGTCGGCCGGTCCGACATGAACGTGTGCAGCACGCGCGGCGAGTACTGGCTGGCGGCGAGCGACAGGACCGCGAGCGTCACGGAGAACGTCGTGCCGGCGACCGTGAGCATCGCCGTGGCGATCGCCGAGAGCAGGCTGCGCGAGCCTTCCGCGCCGACGCCGAAGATGCGCGGCCAGTGCACCTCGAGCGGCACGTCGTACGCCGCGCCGAGCTCGACCAGCCCGACCGCGAGGCCGGCGGCCCCGGCGACGAGCAGCGCCGGCACGAACCACAGGCTGCCGCGCAGCCGCCACCACAAGACCCGAGCCACCATGCGCCAGCGATTTTGCGGGCGGCCGTCGCCCGCCCTGACGGCGGCGTTTGGCCCGATCGGCGCATCCGCTGCACATGTTGCGCGGGCGGGAAGGATTTTCAGCGGAGGCCGCGCGCCCGCGCACGGGAACGCGGCCTGCAGGAGGCAAGCATCGACAACCCTCAACCAGGAGGACCCGACATGACCTTCCGATTCCGCACCCGCCTCGTCACCGCAGCCGTCGCTCTCGCACTGCCCGCGGCCGGCTTCGCACAGCAGCAGTCGGCGCAGCAGGAACGCGCGCAGGCGCAGCAGGGGAGCAATACGCAATCCGCGACGCTTGCCCAGATGCGCGCGAGCGACCTGAAGGACATGAAGGTCGTCGACGTGCAGGGCAAGGACATCGGCGAGATCTCCGAGATCGTCGTCGACCTGCCGTCCGGGCGCATCCACGCGGCCGTGCTCGAGTTCGGCGGCATGATGGGCGTGGGCGAGAAGCAGTACGCCTTCTCGCCGAAGGAGCTCCAGCCGGGCAAAGGCCGCAACCAGCTCGCGCTGAACATCGACAAGCAGAAGCTCGAGAACCGCGAAGGCTTCGCGAAGGACCAGTGGCCCGCGATGGGCGACGACTACTGGGGTCGCATCGGCGGCCAGGCGAGCGCCGGGACGAGCCGGAAGTCGTCCAAGGGCGGCCAGCACAAGCCGCAGAACCTGACGCGCGCGAGCGAGCTCATCGGCAAGGAGGTGCAGGACAAGCAGGGCGAGGAGGTCGGCGAGGTGCACGACATGATCCTCGATCTGCGCGGCGGGCAGATCCGGAACGTCGTGATCGACGTGCAGGACGGCGGCCGCGCGACGGTGCAGCCGAAGTCGCTCTCCGTGGGTACGGACGACAAGCTCGTGACCAGCATGAGCCGCGAGCAGCTGCGTGGCCGGGCGGGCGGCGCGTCTACCGGGCAGAGCCGGCCGCGCGGCAACGGCGACGTCGGCGTCTTCGGTCCGGAGCGCGCCGGCAAGGACCCGGTCGGCGCGGCGAACAGCGGCACCGTCCAGGGCGGCACGACCACGCAAGGGGAGCGCATCCCGGACACGGCAAAGTAGCCAGGACGAACGCCGCCGCGTTGACGCGATTCCGTCAGCGCGCGCGGCGCAGGGCGTGCTCGCCCACGCGGCGGGAAAGCTCCACCGGGCTCTCGAAGTTGCATTCCGGAAGCATCTCCAGCGCCCCAAGTACCCGCGCATCGGCGCCGCGGCCACGCGCATGGTCGATCACTTCGGGCTTGCGGACGGGATAGCGCAGGCCGCCGAGAAACTTCTGGATCCGGAAAGGTGTAAGCGCAGTATCCATGCCCCCAGCCTAGCGGCGGGGCGCTTAAGCGACGCTTACGCTTCGCCGCGCACCGCGCAGGTCATGTTATGGCCTACGTGCAGCAGCCACCGCGCACTTCGCTTAATTCTCGATTAAGTCGCCGTAAGGCGCACTTAAGCCGGCGCACGGCATGCTGGCGTCGCTGGCGTTGGCGCCCATTCTTCCGGCTCTTCTGGGTTGCTGGGAAGCGAGTCGAGAGAAGCCGAGGAGGCGCCCCGCCGGCACCCACAGGAGGTGCCATGCAGACGTTCGATTCGCTCCAGGCCCGCTGGCTGGACTTCCGTCCAAGCAAGACGCAGGCTTTCTGGTTCGCCGCGGCCTGCGTCGCCGCGACGATCGCGCTGGGCTTCGGCGCCGCCGGCTGGGTCACGGGCGGGAGCGCGGAGAAGCAGATCGCCGCAGCCGCGGACAACGCGCGCTACGAGCTCGCTGCCGCCGTGTGCGTGGATGGCTTCATGGACGCGGCCGGCGCGAAGGACCGGCTCGCCGGCCTGCACAAGCTGACCTGGTATGCGCGCAGCGAGCAGGTTGCGCAAGGCGGCTGGGCCACCATGCCCGACCGCAAGGAGCCGAACACGACGGTGGCGATGGCCTGCGCCTCCCGGCTGAGCGAGCTCACCCCTGGCACGCACTGAGCTTCGCTACGCCGGCGCGCAGCGGCACCGCCCGGTGGCCGACACGCAGAGCGTGCTCGTCGCGGTCGACGAAGGTGCGCGGCGCAGGATGCGCGGAGTGCTCGCCGCATGCCGGCTCACCTTCGTGCAAAGCAGTCCCCAGCTCGCGGCCTGCCTGGCGGCCGAGCGCTTCGGGCTGGTGCTGATCGGCTCCGCCTTCCACTTCGGCCGCATCGCCGACGCGCTGCAGACCGCCGTGCGCGTCAGCCCGTCGTGCCCGGTCGTCTGCGTCGTGACGCGGCCCTTCGGCCCGCTTGCCGAGCCCTCCTCTTATACGGCCTTCCGCTCGCAATGCCTCGAGCTCGGCGCCTACGATGCGCTCGACCTGACACGCTGGCGCGACGACACGCAAGGCAACGCGTACCTGCGCAGCCTGCTCGAGTCCGTCCTCGATACGCAGGCTTGAGCGCGCCGGGAATCGCGGCGGGTGAAGCCGGGCGCGCGCTGCTTGCGTGCCTGGTGCTCGCCGGATGCGCTGCGCCGGTGCCGGAAGCCTATCAACCCGTCCCGGTCGAGGTGCAGCGGCTGCGCGGGCCGGCGACCCCGGCGCAGGCGCCGCGGGTCGAGCTCCTCTACGCGGTGCCTGCTGCGCCGCATCGCGAGCTCGCGCGCCTGCACGCGCGCGGCGCACCCGGGCTGAACGTCCGCTACGTCTACGGCGAGCTGCGCGAGGAAGCCGCGGCACTGGGCGCCGACGCGCTCGTCCTGGTCGACGTCCGCGAGGAAGTGCGGCCTCCCCTGCGTGCCCCGCTTTCCATAGGGCGGCCGGCGTCGTTGGCCGGCGGCGTGCTCTACGAGATCCGCGCCCTGGCCATCGAGTACCTGCCGCCATCCGGGCGTTAAGCCCGGGTTAAGAATCGCGGCCCGCATCTTGCGGCACTGCAGAGAAAGGAGATCCCATGAAACCAGCATTGCTTGCACTGACCGGATTCACTTCGCTCGCCCTGCTCGCCGCGCCCGCGTACGCCGCGGACAAGGACGATCCGCCGGGCTTCAACGAGCTCGATCGCGACAACGACGGGCAGATCACACGCAGCGAGGCGGCGCGCAATCCCACGCTCGCCAAGCGCTTCGGCGAGGCCGACGACGACAAGGACGGCAAGGTGACGCGCGCCGAGTACCTGAAAATCATGGCCGCGAAGGACTTCAACACGCTGCGCGAGAACACCGCCGAAGCGATCGACCCGGACTCGAAAGTGAAGCCCGAGGAGCGCGGGTTCAGCGACCTCGACCGCAACGGCGACGGCAAGCTGAGCCGCGCCGAGGCGGCCGGGAACCCGAAGGTGGCGCAGAAGTTCGCGCAGAGCGACGACGACAAGGACGGCTACCTGACGCGCGTCGAGTACCTGAAGACCGCCGCGGCGGAAGACTGGCGCAACATGCGCGACAACATGGCGGACTTCATCCGCCCGGACGAGAAGGCGTCGACCGGCTCCGGTGCGAAGCAGAAGTAGCGTGAAAGGCACGCCGGCGAAGAAGAGCGTGCGGCGCGCGCGGCCCACGGTGATCAGCAAGCGTCCGGCACGCGTGCCCGGCAAGGAGCCGGGCAAGCGCCGCCGGCGCGGCCCGGTCGACCCGCCGCGCCGCGGCTTTCCGCGCTAGGGAGATTCACTAGGCGGGCTGGCGCGCGAGCCAGCGCTTTACGAGCCAGGTGGTCGCGACGAGCGTCAGCAGCGCGGCGCCGGCGATCCACCACGTGGCCTTGTCCGGCGACTCGAGCGCCGCGGCGATCTCGTACTCCCATCGCTTCACGCGCAACGCGCCCGCCACCGCGCCCTCGATCGCGAACGGCGCGGCAGGCACGATGCGCACGGCCACGGCCGAAGCGCCAGGCCGCGGCAAGCCCCGCCGCCACCAGCAGGGTGAGGCCGATCTTTCCCCAGGCAGGCCCTTCGCCATGGCCGGACTCGCGCACCCCGGACCGAGGCAAGGAACGTGCGGGCGGCACGCCGGTTGCTTCTTCCAGCCATGAAACCGCTCCTCTGGGTCCTCGCCTTTAGCCTGGCCGCCTGCGGCGAGTCCACGACCGCCCAGGCGCCCGCCACCCCACCCAAGCCGGCGGAAGAATCTTCCGCCTCGCAGGGGGCGACTCGACCGCAGTCGCTCCCGGACTTCACCGCGCTCGTGAAGCAGCAGGGGCCGTCGGTCGTGAACATCCTGACCTCCCGCGCCGCGCCGCAGCGCGGCCCCGGTGCCCCGGGGCCGCAGCTCTCGCCCGACGACCCGCTCTTCGAGTTCTTCCGCCGCTTCATGCCGGATGGCCCGGAGAGCGGGCCGCCGGGCCAGGGCCAGGGCATCGGCTCGGGATTCATCGTCAGCCAGGACGGCTACATCCTCACGAACGCGCACGTCGTCGCCGATGCGAAGGAGGTGACGGTGCGCATGGCCGACGCCAAGCGCGAGTTCAAGGCGAAGGTGGTCGGCAGCGATCCGCGCACGGACATCGCGCTGCTCAAGGTCGAGGCGAAGGACCTGCCGGTGGCCAAGCTCGGCAAGTCGAGCGCGGTGGAGCCCGGCCAGTGGGTCGCGGCGATCGGCTCGCCGTTCGGCTTCAGCAACACGATCACTGCCGGCATCGTGAGCGCCACGGAGCGCGCGCTGCCCGCCGAGACGTACGTGCCGTTCATCCAGACCGACGTGGCCGTGAACCCGGGCAACTCCGGCGGGCCGCTGCTCAACCTGGAGGGCGAGGTGATCGGCATCAACTCGATGATCTACAGCCGCACCGGCGGCTACATGGGCGTGTCGTTCGCGATCCCGATCGAGACCGCGCTCGACATCTCGCGCCAGCTCCGCGAGACCGGGAAGGTGACGCGCGGCCGGCTCGGGGTCGCGATCCAGCCGCTCACGAAGGAGCTCGCCCAGTCCTTCAAGCTCGACACCACCGACGGCGTGATCGTCGCGAACGTGGACCCCGACAGCCCGGCGGCGAAGGCGGGCCTGCAGCCGGGCGACGTGATCCTCTCCTACAACGGCAAGCCCCTCAGCGAGGCAAACAACCTGCCGCGCCTCGTCGGCTCGACCAAGCCGGGCGAGCAGGCGAAGCTCGAGATCGTGCGCAACGGCAAGCGCCAGACCTTGACCACCACCATCGGCGAGATGCCCGCCACCACCGCCTCGGCCGCGGGGGCCGCGCCGCAGTCGAAGGAAGGCGCCGTTCCCAGCCGCCTCGGCATCTCGGTGCGCGAGCTGACCCCGCAGGAGCGGCAGAAGGCCGGCGTCGACTACGGCGTGGTGGTCCTCGACGTCCGGGCCGAGGGCATCGGCGGCGGGCGCGTGCGCCCCGGCGACATCATCGTGGCGGTCAACCAGTCGCGCTTCCAGAGCATGGAGGAGTTCCAGAAGCTGATCGCCGCGCAGGAGAAAGGCGCCACCGTCGCGCTCCTCGTGCGCCGCGGCGAAGCGTCGCTATTCGTGCCGATGGAGGTGGGCTAGGCCGCCCGCGCCTTGAGCTCCTCGCGCGAGAGGCGGACGTGCAGCTTGCGCGCCGCCCAGTCGACGCGCTCGACCTGCGCGGGGCGCACCCGGACTTCGCCGCCCGGCCACCACTTCATGGTGTCGATCACGACGCCCTGGATGCGCCAGTCGCGCTCGTCGATCTCGAGGTCCTCCACGCTGCCCAGGACGCCGTCGCTCGCCTGCACGTCGTAGCCGATCACCTCGGCGCTGCTGCGCAGGTGCGGATCGGCTTCGCGCTTCTCGTGCGCCGGAAGCGCGACGGGCGCTTCGGCGGCCCACAGCACCGGATGCGACCAGTAGTACGGCGGGCCGAACGCCTGCGCCTGCACCATGCGCTGCTGCTTGGCGACCGGCGGGTCCGCGTCGGCGCCGGGCGCGTGCTTCAGCTCGTCGAGCGGGGCGCCGATGCGCAGCTTGCCCGGATCCGAGATTGCGCTCTCGACGGCCTGCGGGGAGATGAGCATGCGCCGGCCCGGGATCCAGCGGCCGGTATCCACCACCATGTACCGCACGGCCCACTCATCGTCGTCGAAGTACACGTCGTCCAGCGTCCCGAAGCTGCCGTCGCGCGCCAGGACGTCGTCGCCCTTCAGCTCGCTCACTTTCCAGGTCATTTCCTTCTCCTTGCCTTCTTGGGCGGCGGCTTCGGGCCGGGCTCCTTCACGGGGGGACTGCGCTTGCCCTTCGCTCTTGCCTTCGCCATGGCTACGACCTTCCTTCGTGACGGGCGCGCTTGAAGAACAGGATGAACGCCGACGGGACGTGCGCGATTCCGAAGCCCTGCACGAAAAGCAGCATGGCGAGGGAGCGCTCGGCCGCCTGGCTTGCCGCCACGTAGCCGAGCAGCGCGCCGACGATCGCCAGCACCCCGCGCGTGATCGAAGCCTTCGTGCGCCCGGCGGTGTGGAACGGGATGCGGTATTGCGCATAGAGCGCGACGCAGAGCAGGCCCGCCGCCAGGACGACGTTGAGGAACAGCACCGTCAGGCCCCGGAATAGGCGCGCCGGTCGCGCTCGCCGCGGCGGTGGTCGCTGCGCACGGCCAGCGCGCGCTGGCGCCGGTCGATGAGGTTGCGCCGGCGCTCCGCGCCCGAGTACGCCTCGCCGGCCTCGCTGGTCGAGCGATAGTCGGTGAGGCCCGCCACGGCGAGCAGCCCCACGCCGGCGACGACGAAGAAGTTGCGTGCCGCCTCGTGGTCCGCGAAGCCGAACACCCAGGGAATGGCGACCCAGGACCCCGCCATGATCGACTCGAGCACGCCGTGCACCGGGAACGGGATCAGCTTGACCGCGCCGAGCGGATAGCGCGTGAGGAGCGAGACGCCCAGGTACGCCAGGCCGATGATCTGCGACAGGTTCGCGGCCATGTTCGGAAAGCCGAGCACGCCGGGGAGGAAGAGGAACGCGAGCACGAGGCCGTAGTCGAGCGCGCCGTGGAGCGTGGGATTGAGGATCTTCAGCATGGACGGTCTCCTTTCCGGCCCCTGCCCGCAAGGAACATGCCCCACCTGCGGCGCTCCGCGCCGCTCCAGCTCGGCCGCGGCGCGGCGCTCCAGCTCCGCGTTCAGCTCCGCGCCGAGCAGGACCGCGTAGGCGGACAGCAGGAACCACATGAGCAGGATGACCACCGCCGCGACCGAGCCGTAGGTCTTGTTGTAGCTGTCGAAGCTCGAGACGTAGAGCGAGAAGAGCGCCGAGCCGGCGACCCACAGCGCGGTGGCGAAGAGCGCGCCGCGCGCCACGACGCGCCAGGGCACGCGCGGCCGGCACGGCCCGTAGCGATAGGCGATCGCCAGCCCGAGCGCGACGGCGGCGGCGAGGATCGGCCAGCGGGCGTACGCGATCACGCCCTCGAGCACCGCGCCAAGGCCGAGGAAGCGCAGGACCGCGGGGAGGACCACCACGGTCGCGATCGCGAGGATCGCGCCGAGGATCGCCCCCAGCGTAAGGACGAGCGCGACGGCGTTCTGGACGAAGAAATTGCGCTGCTCGCGCGCGTCGTAGGCGACGTTGAGCGCCTCGATGAGCATCTTCACGCCGCGCGAGGCGCTCCAGAGGGTGAGCGCCAGCGCGGCCGCCGCGCCCCAGCCGAGGGCGCGCCGGTCGGTGAGCGAAAGGTTCTGCAGCTCCCCGAGAAGGACCTCGAGCGCCTGCTGCGGCAGCAGGCCGGAGAGCGAGGCGACCTGCCGCTCGACCTGCTGCGCGTCGAAAGCGAGGCCGTAGAAGGCGACCAGCGCGGCGAGCGTCGGAAACACCGCGAGGAGCGCGTAGAACGCCACGCCGGCCGCGACGATCGACAGGCGGTCGCGGGACGCTTGCCGGTAGAGCGCGCGCGCGAGATCCAGCATGCCCGGCGGGCTGCAAAGCCCGTGCCGCCTCAGCCGTACAGCTTCGCCGGCAGCCAGAGCCCGATCTGCGGGAAGACGTAGAGGAGCACGATCGCCAGGACCTGCAGCGCCATGAACGGCAGCACGCCCATGAAAATCTGCCCGAGCGTGACATGCGGCGGCGCGACGCCCTTCAGGTACAGCGCGGCCATCGCCACCGGCGGCGAGAGGAACGCGGTCTGCAGGTTCAGGGCGACGATCAGCCCGAAGAAGAGCGGATCGACGCCGAAGTGCGGCAGGAGCGGAATGAAGATCGGCATGAAGATGACGATGATCTCGGTCCACTCGAGCGGCCAGCCGAGGAGGAAGATGACCACCTGCGCGAGGATCAGGAACTGCAGCGGCGAGAGCTCGAGGGAGAGCACCCAGTCCTCGACGAGCTGCTGGCCGCCGAGCAGCGCGAAGGCGGCGGCGAAGATGGACGAGCCGACGAACAGCCAGCACACCATCGCGCTCGTCTTCGCGGTCAGGAACACCGCCTCGTTGACCGGCCCGCGAATTCCGAGCTGCCCGTAGGCGAGGATCGCGAGCAGCGCCACGCAGGCCCATGCCGCCGCGATCGCCCAATCGGGCGGATACCAGTCGAACGCGAGCTTGCCGACGAAAACCACGGCGACCACCGCGAGCAGCGGCGCCCAGAGCGCGAGGATGCGCAGGGCCCGCGCGCGCGGCTGGCGCGCGAGCGCGTAGAGCGCGGGAAGGATGAAGCCGCCGGCGGCGCCCGCGGCGGCCGCCTCGGCCGGCGTCGCGAGCCCGAAGACGATCGAGCCGAGCACCGCGAGGATGAGGAGCGCGAGCGGGAAGAACGAGGCCGCGAGCATCTTCAGGAGCTGCGCGCGCTCGAGGTTGAGCCAGTAGTAGAGCGCGGCGACGAGGAACGCGGCGGCGCCCGCCGCCCAGCCGAACCAGCCCGGCAGCCCGGCCGCGGCGGGCGCCTCGAGCGGCTCGATGTCGAGCCCGACGCCCAACGGCTGCAGCTCCGTCTCGTAGGCCTCCGGGGCCGAGGTGTAGCCGTCGTAGAGCAGCCAGCCCAGCCCGGCGACCGCGAGCGCCGGCAGGAGCACGACGAGGAGATTTCCTACGAGCGCCGCACGCTCGCCCGTCCTTTGCACCACGCCCCTGAGGAGCGCGGGCAGAGCGCGCGCCGACGCGGGCAGGCCGGTCGAGGCCAGGGTGGGAGAGAGCGCCACGCGCCGCTCGCTCTCCGGCAGGGGCGGCGCCGCCTTCGGGTTGACCATCGCAACGACGATCACATAGAGCACGTACAGGCCCGCCAGCATCATCCCGGGGAAGAACGCGCCGGCGTAGAGCTGCACCACCGACACGCCGGCCGTGGCGCCGTAGAGGATCAGCATCACCGAGGGCGGGATCAGGATGCCGAGGCAGCCGCCGGCGGTGATCACGCCGGCGGAGAGGCGCACGCTGTAGCCGGCCTTGAGCATCGCCGGAAACGCGAGCAGCCCCATCAGCGTCACGACGGCGCCGACGATGCCGGTGGCGGTGGCGAAGAGCGCGGAGGTGACGAGCGCCGCGACGGCGAGCGAGCCGGGCACGCGCGCGAGGGCGAGGTGCACGCTGGAGAAGAGCCGCCCGATCAGGTTCGCGCGCTCGACCAGGTAGCCCATGAAGAGGAAAAGCGGCACCGCGACCAGCACGTCGCTGTACATGACGGCGAAGGCGCGGTGCACCATGAGGTCGAGCGTCCAGCCGACGGCGTTTTCCGGGTCGGTGTCGCGATAGGCGAGCCAGGCGAACAGCACGCCCATGCCCATGAGCGTGAATGCGGTGGGGAAGCCGAGCATGATCGCGACCACGATCAGCGCGAGCATCAGCAGGCCGAGGTGCCCCGAGGTGATCTCGCCGAACGGCGGGAGCAGCACGATCACGACGGCGAGGATGAGCGCCATCAGCCCGGCGCCGAACCACAGCTCCTTCCTCATTTCCCGAGCGCCTGCTTCATCTCGTCGACGTCGACCTCCTCGACGTCGCCGCGGCGTGCCGGCCACGCGCCCGTCACGAGGCAGGCCACGGTGCGCGCGATCTCGGCGAGGCCCTGCAGGAGGAGGAACGCGGCCGCCACGGGAATGACCGCCTTGAACGGATACATCGGCGGCCCGTCGATGGTGATCGAGGAGTGCTCGTCGATCGCCCAGGACTCCGCGGCGAAGTACCAGCCGGCCCAGATCATCGCCACCACGCCCGGAAGGAAGAACGCGAGGTACAGGACGAGGTCGATCGTCGCCTGCGCGCGCGGGGGCAGGTAGCCGTACAGGATGTCGCCGCGCACGTGCGCCGAGGCGGCGAGCGTGTATGCGCCGGCGAGCATGAAGAGGCTGCCGTACAGCATCGCCTGGGCGTCGAAGGCCCAGGGATGCGGGTTGTCGAACACGTACCGTGAGCCGACTTCCCAGAAGACCAGCGCCGTCAGCGCGACGATCAGCCACGCGAACGCGCGCCCGGTCCACGCGCTAAACGCGTCGATGGCTAGAAGGACCTTCTGCACGCCGATCGAGTATCGGCGGCCGATCCTTAGAGCTTGCTTAAGGCTAGGACGGCTGCGAGACGCCCTTCACGGCCTTGCCGGCCACCTTCTTGCTCTCCGCGAGCGCGACGTCGCCCAGGGCGACGATGCCGACGAGGCGCTTCTCCCGGTTCACTACCGGCAGGCGGCGCACCTGCAGCTCCGCCATGTTCTTCGCCACGTGCTCCAGGTCCTCGTCCTCATAGCAGTACCGGATCTCGGCGCTCATCACTTCGCGGACCGGCGTGTCCGGTCCCTTGTGCTGCGCCACGGCGCGGACCGCGATGTCGCGGTCGGTGATCATCCCGACCAGGCGGTCGTTCTCGGCGACCGGCAGCGCGCCGGCGTCGATCGCCGCCATCACCTTCGCCGCATCGCAGATGGGCTGCTCCGGGCGCGCGAGCTGCACGTCCCGGCTCATCGCTTCGTCGACTCTCATGGGCTCTCTCCTCGGTTGGAGCCCCGGGTCGCCGCAACTATCGTTCCATCGCTCGCGTCAGGGGTTCTTGCGCTCGAACAGGCGGCCGAGCACCTCCATCGGCACGGGGAAGACGATGGTGGACGCCTTGTCGCCGGCGATCTGGGTCAGCGTCTGCAGGTAGCGAAGCTGCATCGCCTCGCTGCGCTTCGCGAGCATCTCGGCCGCCTGCAGGAGCTTCTCGGAGGCCTGCAGCTCGCCCTCGGCGTGGATCACCTTGGAGCGGCGCTCGCGCTCCGCCTCCGCCTGCCGGGCGATCACGCGCACCATGTTCTCGTTCAGGTCGACGTGCTTGATCTCGACGTTCGACACCTTGATGCCCCAGGCGTCGGTCTGCTTGTCGAGCACCTCCTGGATGTCCTGGTTGAGCTTCTCGCGCTCGGCGAGCATCTGGTCCAGGTCGTGCTTGCCCAGGACCGCGCGCAGCGTGGTCTGCGAGAGCTGGCTGGTGGCCTCGCTGAAGTTGGCGACCTGGATGATGGCGAGCTGCGGGTCGACCACGCGCAGGTACACCACCGCGTTCACCTTGACCGACACGTTGTCGCGCGAGATCACGTCCTGCGCCGGCACGTCGAAGACCCGCGTGCGCAGGTCCACGCGCACCATCTGCTGCACCACCGGGATGATGATGATCAGCCCCGGGCCCTTGACGCCGTGGAAGCGGCCGAGGAAGAACACCACCCCGCGCTCGTACTCGCGCAGCACCTTGACGGAGGCGACGAGGATGATGGCGAGCAGGACGATCAGGCCGAAGCCGAAGCTCAGGCCGAACGGGAACTGGAATGTCATGGGGGATCTCCTTGGTCGGCGACCGCGTCGAGGACGAGGCCGTGCATGCCGGTGATACGCAGCTTCTGCCCGCGTCGAACGACGCCGGGGGTACGGACCTTCCAGCGCTCCCCCTGGACGTGCGCCCAGCCTTCGCCGGTAAAGTCCTCGAGCGCCTCGGCGCGCGCCCCGAGCAGATGCTCGCGGCCCGAGACGACGGCGCGCCGGCGGCTCTTCACGAGCATCCCGCCGACGAACAGCAGCAGCAGCGCGCTGCCGGCCGCGACGCCGCCGATCAGCGCGTAGGGAATCTCGAAGCCGGGCAGCGCGGTGTCCTCGATGAGCATCACCGAGCCGATGACGAAGGCGATGATGCCGCCGATGCCGAGCGCGCCGAAGGCCGGCAGGAAAGCCTCGGCGGCCATGAAGGCGATGCCGAGCACGATGAGCGCGAGCCCGGCGTAGTTGACCGGCAGGAGGTGCAGCGCATAGAGCGCGAGCAGCAGCGAGATCGCCCCGACCACCCCGGGCAGGATCAGCCCCGGGTTCATGAACTCGAAGATGAGGGCGTAGATCCCGACCAGGATGAGCAGGTACGCCACGCTCGGGTTGGTCACGACGGCAAGCGCCCGCGTGCGCCAGTCCGGCTCGACGGCGGTCACTTGCGCATCCTTCTTCCCGAGCGCCGCGAGCAGGGCCGGCACGTCGGCGGCAACGTGGTCGATCACCTTCATCTTCAGCGCCTGGGCCGCCGGCAGGCTGGCCCCCTCGCGCACCGCCTTCTCCGCCCAGTCGGCGTTGCGCTTGCGCAGCTCGGCGAGGCCGCGGATGTAGGCCACCGCATCGTTGGTCACCTTGCGCGTCATGGTGTCCCCGCCCTTCTTCTCCGCTTTTCCTTCTGAGGGAATCAGGGAGACCGGCGATGCCGCGCCGAGGTTCGTCCCGGGCGCCATGGCGGCGACGTGGGCGGCGTAGAGGATGAAGGTGCCGGCGCTCGCGGCGCGCGCGCCGCTCGGGGCGACGAACGCGGCGACCGGCACCGGGGAGGCGAGGATCGCCTTGATGATCTCGCGCATCGACGTGTCGAGCCCGCCCGGGGTATCGATGCGCAGCACCACCAGCTCCGCGCCCGCCTTCGCCGCCCGCTCGATGCCGCGGCGCGCAAAGTCGGCCGACGCCGGACCGATCGCCCCCTCCAGCGCCACGACGTGGACGCCGGCCGCCCCGGCGCAGGAGGCCCAGAGCAGGGCAAGGAGGAAGATCAGGACCGGCACCGCACCGCCAGCCTATTCCTTCGCTTCTCCGGCTGCCACCGCGGGCAAAAAAAAGCGGCGGCCCTGTCCGGAGCCGCCGCCAGCTGCTGTCCCACTCAACGTGAAGCAGGTTCAGGCTATCCCCGGCACACTTAAGGAAGGCTTAACGCGCGTGTAGTATCAAGGCAGCATGCGCGTGCTACTGGTGGAGGACGACCCCATGATCGGCCGGGCGGTTTCGGCCGGCCTGCAGGACGGGGGGTATGCGGTGGACTGGGTCCGCGACGGCGGCGAGGCGGAGCTCGCGCTCGCCAACGGGGTGTACGACCTCGCGCTGCTCGACCTCGGCCTGCCGCGGCGCGACGGCATGGACATCCTGAAGAGCGTCCGCCGGTCCGGCACGAAGCTGCCGGTCCTGATCATCACCGCGCGCGACTCGGTCGCCGACCGGGTCGCCGGCCTGGACGAGGGCGCGGACGACTACCTGGTGAAGCCGTTCGACCTGGACGAGCTGCTCGCCCGCGCGCGCGCAGTGATCCGCCGCCACGAGGGCCGGCCCTCCCCGGAGCGCAGCTACGGCGCGCTGTCCATCGACCCGGCGCGCCGGCGGGTGACGTTCCGCGACGCGGCGGTCGACCTGTCCGCGCGCGAGTTCGCGGTGCTGGAGGCGCTCATGAAGGAGCCGGGGGCGGTCGTCTCGCGCGACAAGCTGGAGGACGCGGTGTACGGCTGGGGCGAGGAGGTCGGCAGCAACTCGATCGAGGTTCACCTGCACCACCTGCGCAGGAAGCTCAGCGCCGAGCTCATTCGCAACGTGCGCGGGGTGGGCTACCGAATCGCGCTGTTGTCGTAGAAGCGCGAACATGAAATCCATTCGCGCCATGCTGGTCCTGTGGGTGGTCGGCGCGCTGACGCTCGGCGTGACGGTGGTGCTCGCGGCCACCTATTTCCTGGTGCGCATTCAGGTCGGCAGCCTCTTCGACCAGGAGCTCAGGCTCGTCGCCCTCGCCGTGCACCTGCGCGAGGACTGGCAGGACCGGCGCCTGCGCATTGCGCGCCCGGGCTTTTTCCTCTCGGTGCGCGCCTACGACAAGGACGGCGGTGTGTTCTTCGAGACGCTGCTGCCCTCGCTCCCGCAGGATTTTCCCAAGACCTTCGAGGAGGGATTCCAGCGCGTAGAGGCCTCGGAGAGCGCATGGCGCATCTATACGCACGTCACCGAGGATGGCGTCGTGCAGGTCGGCCAGTCGATCGCCAACCGGGATGCGCTCGCCCGCGACCTTTCGCTGCGCGCGCTGCTGCCGCTGCTCCTGCTGATCCCGTTCCTGGCGCTGTTCGTCGCATGGGCGCTGCAGCGCGGCCTTGCGCCGATCCGCAATGCCTCCGACAGCGTGAGCGCG
>CBDDRX010000101.1:0-10800 GCA_965233165.1 uncultured bacterium
CGGCTCGCCGAGCAGCTCGCCCTTCGCCCTCTTCAGCTTGAGCGTCGCCATCGGGTGCGGCGCGACGATGTCGATCCGCTCCGAGGCGTCCACTTCGGACGCCTCGACGACGAAGGCGGTGATGCCCTCCTCCGCTTTCACGAAGACGACGTAGAAGTGGGCGATCCCGCCGTTGGAGATCCAGGTCTTCGTCCCGTCGAGTACCCAGCCGCTGCCCTCCCGGCGCGCGGTAGTCTTCAGCGCCTGCACGTCGGAGCCCGCATCCGGCTCCGACAGGGCGAATGCGGCGATGCTCTCGCCTTCCGCGGATTTCTTCAGATAACGGCTCTTCTGCGCGGCCGAACCGGCGAGGCCGACCGGCCCGCTCCCCAGCCCCTGCATGACGAAGGCGAAGTCGGCGAGGCCGGCGTGATAGGCGAAGACCTCGCGCAGCAGCGCGATCGCCCGCACGTCGGGCGTGTCGGTGACGCAGTGGTGCAGGTAGCCGGCGCAGCCGAGGTCCTGGACGAGGCGCCGGCAGATGGCATCCGCGTCCTCGCCGTGCGCGAAGGAGAGATTCTCCTTTGCATAGCCTTCCGCCTGCGCGGCGAGCGCGGCGTGCTTCGCCTCGAAGAAGGGCCAGCCGTAGTGGCCGAAGCGGTCCATCAGTCGCCTTGGAAGACCGGCTTCTTCTTCGCCGCGAACGCCTCGTAGGCGCGGCGGAAATCGTGCGTCTGCATGCAGATCGCCTGCGCCTGGGCTTCCATCTCGATCGCCTCGTCGATGCCGGCGTTCCATTCCTGGTGCAGCATCTTCTTCGTCATGGCATGGGCGAAGGCCGGGCCGTCCGCGAGCACCTTCGCCGTCTGCAAAGCGGCTTCGAGGGGGTCGGCCGAGACGCCGTTGAAGAATCCCCAGGCCAGGCCTTCATCCGCGCTCATGCTGCGGCCGGTATAGAGCAGCTCGGCCGCGCGCCCCTGTCCGATCAGGCGCGGCAGCATGGTGCAGGCGCCCATGTCGGCGCCGGCGAGGCCGACGCGGACGAAGAGGAACGCGGTCTTGGCCGCGGGAGAGGCGTAGCGCAGGTCCGAGGCCATCGCGAGGATGGCGCCGGCGCCGGCGCACACCCCGTCGATCGCCGCGACGATGGGCTGCGGGCAGTGGCGCATCGCCTTCACGAGATCGCCGGTCATGCGCGTGAACGCGAGGAGCTCGGGCATCGCCATCTTCGTCAGCGGGCCGATGATCTCGTGCACGTCGCCGCCGGAACAGAAATTGCCTCCGGCCCCCGTGACGACGACGCTTTTCACGTCATTGGAAAACTGGAGGGAGCGAAAATGATCCCGCAGCTCGGCATACGACGCGAACGTGAGCGGGTTCTTCTTCTCCGGCCGGTTGAGCGTGACCACGCCCACCTTGCCCTCGACCTGCCACAGGAAATGCTCGGGTGTCTTCATGCCAGGGTCTCCACGGCGCTCGTCTTGAGCTTGGCCAGCAGCTTGAGCAGCTCGTCGTGCTCGCGCCGGCTCAGGCCGGCGAACAGGTCCACCACCCACGCCTCGTGCTCGCGCGCCATCTCGGCGAAGAGCCGCTTGCCGGCCGGCGTCAGGCGCACCAGCCAGGCGCGCCGGTCCTCGTCGTCGAGGCGCGCGACCAGCCCTTCCTTCTCGAGCTGGTCGACGATGGCGGTGATGTTCCCCCCGGTCACCATGAGCAGGCGCGAGAGCGCGTTCATCTTCAGGCCCTCGGGGTGGCGCTCGAGCTGCGCCATCAGGTCGAAGCGCGGCAGCGTGGTGCTGAAGCGCTCGCGCAGGCGCGAGCGCACCTCGCGCTCGACGAGCTGCGTGCAAGTGAGCAGGCGCAGCCAGATGCGCAGCGCGCGGTGGTCGCCGGAGCGGGCGATGGTCTCGCGATCGGTCGGCGCGTTCAGGGCAAGTCCTCCAAGCCTGAATAGATTAGGCTTGAAGTAATCGGCCTGTCAACCTTCGCCGCCAAGTGTGGGAAACTTGGGCGATGAGACGATTCCTCTTCATCGCCTTGCTTCTCGGCGCGCCCGCAGCGGCGCTTGCCCAGAAGGCCACCGAGGCGCAGGACCGCCTCGTCGCCGAGGTCGCTGCCTGCCTGCAGGCCGGCCTGCCCCCGGACTGGCGCGCCGCCGAGATGGTGGTGGACCTGAAGAAACCGGGCGCCGACACCGGGGACGTGCGCTACCTCATGCGGCGCAGCCTCTCCGGCGGGCAGTTCGAGCCGTTCCGCCCCTGTGACGAGAAGAAGGCAGCTCGCTCGCTCCTCGAGGTGCGCAAGACCCAGGCCGCAGACCGGCGGAACTGGACCAGCGTCCGCCTGGTCGTGCGCAACGACGGAACCTACGACCTGACTTTCGAATATCCCAAGTAGTCAGGCCTTGCGCAAAAAGTCGAAGTCGCAGCCGTGCTCGGCCTGGAGCACATGGTCCATGTAGAGCTTTGCGTAGCCGCGCGTGGGCGGGGCGACGGGCGGCTGCCATGACTTCTTCCGCGCGGCGAGCTCCGCCTCGGAGACCATGAGGTCGATGCGGCGCTCCTTCACCGAGAGCTTGATGCGATCGCCGTTGCGCACGAGGGCGAGCGCGCCGCCGACGGCGGCTTCCGGGGAGACGTGCAGGACGATGGTGCCGTAGGCGGTGCCGCTCATGCGCGCGTCCGAGATGCGCACCATGTCCTTCAGGCCGGCGCGCGCGAGCTTCTGCGGGATCGGCAGGTAGCCCGCCTCGGGCATGGCGTAGCCGGACTTCGGGCCGGCGTTCTGCAGCACCATGAAGTCCTCGGGCTTGACGTCGAGGTCCGCCGAATCGTCGCGCGCAGCGAGGTCGTCGAGCGAGGTGAAGACCACCGCGCGGCCCTCGCGCTCGAAGAGCGAAGGATCCGCGGCCGAGCGCTTGAGGATCGCGCCGTTCGGCGCGAGCGAGCCGAAGAGCGCCACCAGGCCGCCCTGCGCATAGATCGGGTGGGCGCGTTCGCGCACCACCGCGCGGTCGACCCAGGCGTCCTTCTCGTGGTCGAGGCGCTCGCCGAGCGTCTCGCCGGTGACGGTCATGCAGTCGAGGTGCAGGAGATCGCGGATCTCGCGCAGGATGGCGCCCACGCCGCCCGCGGCGTACAGGTCCGACATGTAGTACTGGCCGGTCGGCTTCAGGTCGACGAGCACCGGCGTCGAGTCCGAGATGGAATTGAGCTTTTTCAAATCAACAAAAACACCAGCCCTGCCGGCAATGGCAGTCAGGTGCACGATCGCGTTGGTCGAGCCGCCGATCGCGAGGAGCACGCGCAGGGCGTTCTCGACGGATTTTTCCGTGATGACCTGGCTTGGCCTTATGGGAGACCGAGCAAGCTCGACCGCCCTTCTTCCGGACGCTTCGGCCGCACGCAGCCGATCGGCGTGAACCGCCGGGATCGCCGCGGTGCCGGGAAGCGCCATGCCGAGCCCTTCCGCGATGGCTGCCATCGTGGAAGCGGTGCCCATCACCGCGCACGTTCCGGCGGTGGTGGCGAGGTTGCCTTCGATGACCTGGATCTCCTCGGCGCTCACTTCCCCCGCACGGTGCTTCGCCCAGAAGCGCCGGCAGTCGGTGCAGGCGCCGAGGCGCTCGCCCCGGAACGAGGTCGGCATCATCGGTCCGGCGAGGAGCTGCACCGCCGGCAGGTCGGCGGAGGCCGCGCCCATGAGCTGCGCGGGCACCGTCTTGTCGCAGCCGCCCACCAGGACGACCGCGTCCATCGGCTGGGCGCGGATCATCTCCTCGACGTCGATCGACATCAGGTTGCGGAACATCATCGAGGTGGGCGAGAGGAACACTTCCCCGAGCGAGACCGTGGGGAACTCGATCGGCAGCCCGCCGGCGGCGATCACGCCGCGCTTCACTGCCTCGATCAGCTCCGGGAAGTGGCGATGGCAGTTGTTGAAACCGCTGCGCGAGTCGGCGATGCCGACCACCGGCCGGGCGAGCATCTCGCCCGAGTAGCCCATGCTTTTCGCGAAGGAGCGGCGCAGGTAGAGGGAGAACCCCGCGTCGCCGTAGTTGGTCAGGCCCCGGCTGAGTCCAACCTGAGGCCCGTGCTTCGGTTTGTCTGCCATCGCCCGATTTTACGGGCGATCGAGTCTTTCCTTCATCCAGCTCGCGGTGCGGACCGCGCCGCCGAAGCTGTAGAGGTGGAGCCCGACGACGTTGCACGCATCCCGGCTCGCACAGTAGCGCGCCACGGCAGCGATGTGCTCGCCCGGGTCGTCGTGGGTGACGAGCTTCGCGATCCCGGTCCCGAGGTTGCGCAGGGCGCGGAACGAGGCGCTCACGCCGCAGCGCTGCGCGTAGCGCGCAAGCGCCGCCGGATCGGTCGGCCCGGCCATGCCGACGTAGATGGGAAGCGCCGGCCAGGCGCGCGCCATCTCGGCGCAGTACTCGACCACGCGCGCCGGCGCGAAGGAGAACTGCGTGACCATGTAGACGCCCAGGCCCTGCTCGCGCGTCAGCGCGACCTTGCGGGCGAGCGCCGCCTCGATGTCGTGCGCGGGGATGCGCCCGTGGCCTTCCGGATAACCGGCGATGCCGATCTCGCGCACGCCCGAGCGGGCGAGTACGCCTTCCTCGAGGAGCTGCACGCTGTCGCGATAAGGCCCCCGCGGGTTCGGCTCGTCACCGCCGAGCAGGAGCACGCGGTGCACACCATGCTCCGTCACGGCGCGCGCGATGAAATCTGCGAACGCCATGCGGTCCGCGATGCGGCGCGCCGCCACATGCGGCACCGGGTCGAGCCCGGC
Organism: uncultured bacterium; assembly: GCA_965233165.1. Taxonomy (GTDB): domain Bacteria; phylum Pseudomonadota; class Gammaproteobacteria; order Burkholderiales; family SG8-39; genus SCGC-AG-212-J23. The sequence goes on from CBDDRX010000101.1 coordinate 4,774, forward strand.
GGCGCGGATGGCGGCGAGGGCGTCCAGCGTGCGGGTCAGCGGCAGGCCGGGAAGCGACGGAACGTAGACGCAGCTGTCGGCCGGCAGGAGCGCCGCGACGTCGGGCGCGCGGTGCAGCTCGCGCGGCGAGATCTCGAGCGAGGAGGCGGCGATCAGCTCGGCCGCGCCGATCGCTGCAAGGCGGTTCGGCACGCCGCGTTCAGTCGCGCTTGCGGGAAACGACATAGGACTCGTCCTGGAACCAGAGGCTGCCGTGCTTCTGCAGCACCTCGCGCGTCGCCTCGAGGTAGCGCTTCTCGCCCAGCACGGCGGCAAGGCGCGCGTCGTCGATCTGCGCCACGTAGATCGCCGCGTTCCACGCCGCGAAGAGGGTCGAGGTGCCGATGCTGGAGGAGATCTCCGAGGGCAGGGTGTGCATGGCGTAGCGGAACACCGCGCGCGCGTCGGCGTAGGTGTTGAAGTTGTAGCGGCGGGCGTCCTTGCCGAGCTCTGCCTTGGTGGCGCGCAGGATGTCGTGGCGGCTGCAGCCGAATGGATCCTCGCCCGGCCAGACGCGCTCGACGATCTCCACGCCCGGGTCGCGGCCGTAGGAATGAATGCCGAGAAGGCGCCCGCCCTTGCCGAGCGCGCGCACCAGCGGGCCGATCACCTTCTGCGCCTTGAACTCGAGCGGCGCGCGCAGGCGGTAGGGCTGCGAGGCGATGACCATGTCGTAGTCGGCGCGCCCGGCGCCGCGCCGCGGGATCACCTCGTCGAGCAGGAAGCGGTAGTCCTCGCGGTAGATGACGAGCGCCACCGGGTGCTCGTACATCGGGTTGCCGGTCTTCGGGTTGGCCTTCGCCTGCCAGTTCTTGGCAAGGAACGGGTCGAGCGCGGCGATCTGCTCGTCGAACTCGTGCGAGGTCGTGCCGCTCAGCCCCACCTCGTGCCAGACCATCGAGGTCGCGGCGGCGACGTTGCGCGGCGTGAGCCACGGCGCCTCGGTGTAGTACATGTTGGTGACCACCAGCACCGTGGCCGGGTGCTCGAACAGGCGGTCGGCCATCTTGCGCAAGGAAAGGCGCACGTCCTCGAGGCTGATCTCCTTGCCGACGATGTAGAACGGCATGTTCGTGAAGCGCCGGTGCATCTCGCGCATCACGCTCTCGAGCACCGTGCCGTCGCCCATGCCGGCGTCGAAGACGCGCACCGCAGGCGGCTGCGGGTGCAGGTGCGCGAGCTCCAGGCCGACGCGCTTCGCGACGACGTCCTTCTCCCCGCAGGTGGTGACAAAGAGCAGGTACTTCTGCCGGTTGTCGAAGAAGCGGAAGTCGCGCTCGCTCTGCGGCTTCGCCGCGACCGCCTGCGGCGCGCTCGCGCGCACGAGGGCAAGGAGCTCGGGCGGCGTGCCCGGCGGCGTCTCGCCGCCGTTGCGCGAGAGGAAATCGCTGACCTTCTGCAGGGTCTCGGGGGTTACCCGGGCGCCGTCGCGGAGCCGGGAGACGAACTTCCCGTCGTTTACGGCCCGGCGGCCGAACGTCGACTCCGCCATGCCGGTCCGCTGGCAGAAATCGGAGATGCTTCCCAGGAGGGTCCCGGCCTGTTGCACGCCCCTATCGTGGCCCGGCAGATGTGGGACTGCAACCACGCATGCCGCACCGCGGAAAGTGGGACAAATCCCACTAACCCCAGATGGTCTTGCCCGCCTCCACGCACAGCCGCAGCTTCGCCCGCTCGTCATCCTCCGTCACGGGATTGCCGCCCATCGTGCTGGCGAACCCGCACTGCGGACTGATCGCCAGGCGCGCCGGATCCACGAAGCGCGCCGCCTCCTCCGCCCGTTTCTTGAGGACGTCCAGCTTCTCGAGCACCGGCGTCTTCGAGCTCACGAGGCCCAGCACGACGCCCTTGTCCTTCGGCACGAAGCGCAGCGGGTCGAAGCCGCCCGCGCGCGGGGTGTCGAACTCGAGGAGGAAGTGGTTGACGTTGCTGCGGCCGAAGAAGCGTTCGCCCACGGAGTCGTAGCCGCCTTCGGAGAGGTACATGCCCTTGTAGTTGCCGCGGCACACATGCACGCCCACGGTGACGCCGGCGGGCTTCCCCTTCACCGCCTGGTTGATCGCCTCGATATAGAGGTCCACGAGCTGGTCGGGATTGCCGCCGGCCTTCTTCACCTTCTCGCGTGCCGCCGGGTCGCACAGGATGGCGATCGCGACTTCGTCGAGCTGCACGTACCGGCAGCCGGCGGCCGCAAGCTCGGCGATCTCCTGCTGGTACACCTTGCCGAGGTCGACGAAGAATGCGCCGGCATCCGCGTACGCCTTGCCGTCGGCCCAGTCGGTGAACCGGTAGAAATGCATCGTGGAGGGCGACGGCATCGTGACCTTGATGTTGCGCTTCGTGTTTCCCGACACGAAGCCGTACTCATCCGCCGTGATCGGCTCCTTGCGCGATACTTTTCCATTCACGTACGGCGCAGTGAAGTCCGACTCGTGCCCGTGCTCGTCGTGGAACTTGAACACCGCCTCCTTCACGACCAGGCCCTGCGTCAGGCGCACGAACTTCTCCCAGTAGGAGATCCGCCGGAACTCGCCGTCGGTCACGACCTGCAGGCCGCAGTCCTCCTGCAGCTTCACCACCTCACGGATCGCTTCGTCTTGTGCAGTGCGGAAATCCGCGTCCGACATCTCCTTCGCCGCGTGCTTGCGGAAGGCATCACGCAACTTGCGGGGGCGAAGCAGGCTGCCGATGTGGTCGGCACGCGCGGGAGGCTGTCCGGGAACCATGTCTTTTCCTTTCTATTGAGCTATAGAATTATAGGCATGGCCCGGGCCGCCCTGTCTCGTTCCCTTTCCGCGAATGCCGAGAAGCCGAAGAAACGGCATGCGGAGATCATTGCCGCGGCGGCGAAGGTGTTCGCGAGGCGCGGCTACCACGGCGCATCCACCCAGGACATCGCGGACGTGCTGGGCATCCGGCAGGGAAGCCTCTATTACTACTTCGAGTCCAAGGAAGCCGCGCTCGAGGCGGTGTGCGCGGAGGGCATGGAGGACTACGCCCTGCGCGCGCAGCGCATCCTGCGCGCCCGCGAGCGCGGCGCGGACAAGGTCGCGCGGCTCGTCTTCCACCATCTCGCGCCGATGGCCGAGCGGCACGACTTCACGCTGGTGTTCCTGCGCGAGCGGCGCTTCCTCCCGGAGCCCGCGCGCGCGCGCATCCGGGCGCTGGAGCTGCGCTACGAGCGGCTCATCGAGCGCATCATCCAGCAGGCCATCGATGCCGGCGAATTCCGCGCCGACCTCGACGCCCGCATGGCGACCCTCGCCCTGCTCGGACTGGGCAACTCCGCGGCGGCGTGGTACGGGCGCGAGCCCGGCGCGACGCTGGAGCGCATCACCGCCAGCTATGTAGACCTGCTCGTGCGCGCCTTCCGCAAGGGAGAGGCGCCCGTGTTCCGCATCACGCACTGATCGACTGAGGAGGAGATCATGAAGCGCAACGCCGTCGTTCTTACCGCCCTGCTTTTCCTGGGAATGCTTGGGCAAGAAGCGAAAAGCCAGGATGCCTATGTCATCGGCGTCAGCGCGGCGATGACCGGGCCGGCCGCCGGCACCTACGCGCCCACCGTCGAGGCGATGAAGGCTTACCTCGACCACGTCAACAGCCGCGGCGGCGTCAACGGCAAGCCGGTGAGGCTGGTCGTGCTCGACGACTCCGCCGAGCCTTCCAAGGCCGCGGCCAATGCCAAGCGGCTGCTCGCCGAGGAGAAGGTGGTGCTGATGATGAACGCGAGCCTTTCCTCCACCTATGCGCCCATGGTCTCGGAAGCCAAGCGCGCCGGCGTGCCGCTCTACTACGCCGGCTCCGTGTGCCCGAAGGACACGTTTCCCCCGGCCGACCCGCTGCAGTTCTGCTCCACGGCGTTCGGCGCGAACCTCGACTCGCAGGCCGCGCTCGCCTTCGTGAAGTCCAGCGCGAAGGAAAGCGTGCGCATCGGCTTCGCTGCCATGGCGATCCCGATCTCGCGCGGCGAGATCGACTACGCCGAAGGCCTGTCGAAAACGCTCGGCATGACGCCGGTGGAGAAGCAGATCAGCCCGCCGCCGACGCCGGACTACACGCCCTTCGCCACCAAGCTGAAGGACGCGAACCCGAACTGGGTGTACTCGTGGGCGCCCTGGGTCTCGCAGGTGCGAACGTTCGAGGCAATGCGGCGCCTGGGCTGGAGCGGGCGCTACATCACCTGGGCGCACCTCAATGCCGAGGACGAGCTCTCGCGCCTCAAGGACGGCGAGCTGTACGTGATCGGCACCAACGCCTTCTTCGAGGACAACCTGCCGATCCACGCCGAGATCCGCGCGGTCACCGCGCGCGCTAACCTGAAGTATCCGGTCACCTACCTGACCGAAGGCTTCATCGCCGGCATGGTGATCGAGTCGGCGCTGAAGAACACGCCGTGGCCGGCGACGCCGCAGAAGGTCCTCGCGGCCATGAACACGCTGAAGGTCGACACCAAGGGCCTGCGCGGCGGCCCCCTCGAATGGACCCGGGACAACCACTTCCGCACCCGCCAGCACTACCGGGTCTGGCGGTGGGATCCGGCGCGCAACGCGGTGACGCGCGTGCAGGACTGGCAGGCCATCGAGGTCAAGAAATGACGCAGTGATGGGCGGGCTTCGCGAGAAGACCGCCCCGCAGCTCCTCGCCGAGCGGGCCCGTGCCGACCCGGACGGGATCGCGCTACGCGCCAAGCACCTCGGGCTATACCGCGAGCGCACCTGGCGCGACTACGCGGCGCTCGTGTCCCGCTGCGCGACGGCGCTGCAGGGCCTCGGCGTGCGGCCCGGCGAGCGCGTCGCGATCATGGGCGACGCCTGCGAGGCATGGCTGGTCTGCGACCTCGGAGCACAGGCAGCCGGCGCCATCACCTACGGCATCTACCCCACCGCCTCGGCGGCCGAGCTCGAGTACCAGATGCGCGACGGCGGCGCCAAGGTGTTCATCGCCGAGGACCAGGAATACGTCGACAAGATCCTCCCGCTCGCCGCTCGCCTGCCCCAGCTCGAGCGCATCGTCGTCATCGACACCTCGGCGATGTTCGGCTACGACGATTCCCGCCTGGTGCCGTATGAGGAGCTCCTTGCGGCGGGAAGCGTCGGCGAGCTGGAACGGCTGTGCAATGCACTCGCCCCGCGAGACCCCGCCTTCATCGTCTACACCTCCGGGACGACCGGAAATCCGAAGGGCGCGCTCATTTCGCACGGCGTGCACCTCGCCGCCGCGCACAACCTGATCGAGCACTATCCGGCGCTGGCGGTTCCCGGCCACCGCACCGTCGCCTACCTCCCGCTCTGCCACATCCTGGGCCGTGACGTGGCGATCACCCTGCCGCTGCTGGGCGGCCCGGTGCCGCACTTCGGCGAGGACATCGAGGACCTGCCCGCGACGCTCTTCGACGTGGCGCCGACCGTGCTCTTTACGGTGCCGCGGTACATGCAGAAGTTCGCCTCCCAGGTCCTCATCGGCATCGGCTCGACCACGCGCCTGAAGCGCATGTGCTACGACTGGGCAATGCGCATCGGGCGCGCCCAGGCTCGGCGCCGGTGGGAAGTTCCCGGAAGCGATTCGCTCCTGTACGGGCTTTGCGAGGCCCTGATCTTCAAGCCGCTGCTGCAAAAGCTCGGCCTGGACCGCCTGCAGCTGGCGATCTCGGGCGGCGCGCCGCTCCCGCCGGAAACCATGGCGCTGTGGCAGGTGTGGGGTGTGAACCTGGTCGAGATCTACGGCCAGACGGAGGAAGCCGGCGCGATCATCAGCGGCCAGAAGGGTCCGTTCCCGCGTCCCGGGAGCGTGGGCAGCGTCGCCCCCGGCTGGGAACTGCGGCTCGGCGAGGCGAACGAGATCCAGATCCGCGGCGACCTCGTGTTCGAGCGCTACTGGAACAACGACGAGGCGACCCGGGAGGTGAAGGCGGCGGACGGTTGGCTGCGCACCGGCGACGTGGGGGAAATGCGGGGCTCGTGGCGCGGCGAGGAGCTGCGGCTCATC
>CBDDRX010000102.1:0-95752 GCA_965233165.1 uncultured bacterium
TGGCCTATCAGGCGCTGCGCCGGGGAATCCTGAACCAGCACGTGCTGCTCGAGATCGGAGCGTTCGCCGGTATGGCGGGAGGCATCCTCGGATTCATCCTCGACACGCCCGGCTACCCGACGGCGGCGTTCTTCGCAGTGAGCGTGATGGTGACGACGTATCACGTCTTCTCGGAGTGGCTTTCGCTCATCGTCAAGACGCGCAGCTCGCAGGCAGTCAAGCGACTGCTCGACCTTCAGCCGGAGACCGCCCGCGTCGTGCGCGGAGCGCAGGAGCTTGAGCTGCCGATCGAGCAAGTGTCAGTCGGTGATCAAGTCCGCATCCGCCCGGGAGAACGCATTCCCGTCGATGGCGAGGTGGCGAGCGGCCATTCCGCGGTCGACCAGTCCCTCGTGACCGGCGAGCCGATCCCGGTGGACAAGGCGCAAGGCGACAACGTGATCGGCGGCTCGATCAACGGCATGGGCACCTTGCTCATCCGCGTGACGGCAGTCGGTGAAGGTAGCTTCCTCAGCAAGATCATCCGCGAAGTCGAGGATGCCCGAGCGCTGAAGCCCGGCCTCCTGCACCTCGTCGATCGCGTCTTGCGCGTGTATACGCCCGCAGTGCTCATCATCTCTGCGCTCGCCGTCGTCGGATGGCTCGCCGGCTCGTGGTTCTTCACCGGGGACGTGGATGTCGAGCGGGCCGTTTTCGCGGGGCTTAGCGTGCTCGTGATGGGCTATCCGTGCGCCGTCGGCATCTCTGCGCCCCTGTCGATTGTCCGCGGTGCCGGAGAGGCGGCCGAGCAGGGCATCCTGATGCGCACCGGCGAGGCCTTTCAGGGCTACCGCTTGGTGGAGACGATTGTTCTGGACAAGACCGGCACCCTGACCGAAGGAAAGCCCGCGGTGCGCGAGATCGAAGTGCTTGAAGGCAGCGACAAGGAGCTACTGGCAATTGCGGCTGCGGCGGAAAGCTCCTCCGAGCACCCGCTTGCACAGGCCGTGGTCGATGCGGCCTTCGAGCGCGGCGCAGCGCCTCCGGACGTCAGCTCGTTTGAGGCTATCGCCGGCAAAGGTGTAGTTGCGCAGACCCAAAAGGGGGAGGTCCTCGTCGGCAGCCCGGCCTTCGTCGCAAGCCGCGGCATCGACCTGTCCCGTCTGGCAGAGCGCATCGACCGGCTTGAGGCGGCCGGGCGCACGGTCATTGCCGTTGCGCACGGCGGGCGGGCGCTGGGCGCCATCGCCCTGGGCGACACGCTTCGGCCGGACGCCGCAGCCGCGATCGCAGCTCTGCGCAAGGCCGGCTTGCGAACCGTTCTTCTCACCGGCGACAACGAGCGCGCCGCACGGCGAATCGCCAAGGAGGCGGGCATCGATGAAGTGCATGCAGGCGTGTTGCCCGACGGCAAGGCCGAGATCATCCGCGGCCTGCAGAAGGGTGCCCGGGTCGCGATGGTGGGCGACGGCATCAACGATGCCCCGTCCCTCATGCAGGCGGATGTCGGCATCGCCATGGGCGGCGGCACGGACATCGCCATCGAGTCGGCCGACATCATCATCCTGTCGAACCGCCTGGAGGCCCTGCCGATCGCCCGCGAGATCAGCCGGCGCAGCTACCGGAAGATGCTGCAGAACATCACGCTTGCCTTTCTCTTCAATGGCATCGGCATCCCGGCGGCGGCGACCGGCCTGATCTATCCGGTCTGGGCGATGGCCGCCATGGCGGTGAGCGTGACGGCGATCTTCTTCAATTCGCTCTGGGGCCGGCCGAGGCTGTTCATCGACGCCATCCTGAGCGTGGGCCGCCCCGTGGGCGCCGCGACACCGAACGTCGGGTGAGCGCGGGAGCCGCAGCGCAGCCGAGGTGCTCGACGATCACCTGCGCGAAAGCCGGTTGGGCTCTATCAAGGACGATCTCGCAAGGAATGACTCGCGGGACCATTCAGTACACGGTGAAGAATTCGCCATGAAGTCCTTGACCTTGGATGGGACTTCACCCCTTAAAGTGCCTGGATGAGCGCGATCAGCCGAGGATTCATCAACCCGTTCAGAAACAAGGCGCGAGCCGTAGTCGTGGTGGCGTTGCTTTCGGTTGTCACCGGGTTTCTTGCCCTGATGGTGCAGGCGACATTTGCGAGCCGTCAGCAGATCGCCAGCATGGAGGGTCGGGTTCGCACGCTTATCGAGCTGCGCGAAGCCGGCGCCTTCGGCACAGGCGGCTTCGGCGGCGACAAGCCGATCGGGCACGATCGCTTCACGACCGATACGCTGGATACGGCGAAGGCGATCCCGAGCGCGCGAAATCTCGCGCGAGTGGACGAGTACGTGTACACGCCGCAGGTCGATCCGTCGAAAAAGAACGCTTACGCAATGGTGATCGGCCTGCACCCGGGCGCCTCGCTGCGCGCAATCGGAGAAGTGGACTACGAGAACGCGCGCATCGTGGCCGGCCGCAACGTGCAGGCCGGGGACGAGAATGCAAACGTCGCTGTCGTCGGTCGCCTCTATGCGGCGCAGCGCCTCGGCATTTCCGATCCGTCGCAATTCGCGAAGACCGACAAGCAAGTCCTGCTGAACGGCCAGCCGTTCAAGGTCATCGGCATCTATACGACCGCCAATGACTTCGGCGACAACCACGTGTTCGTGCCGATCGGTGCCTTTCGCGCTGCCTTCAACCCCGGCAAGCGGCTCTCGAAGATCTTCGTGACGGTGGACTCGGTGTCCAACGTCGAGCGGGTGGTTGCGGAGCTGAAGGAGCGGCTTGTTGACGAAGCCGACGTCGTTACGGCTCCGGAAGCTGTTTCGACCGCGCGTACCACTTTGGGGACGCTCGCCGTATCAAGCGCCTATGCGGCCATGTTGCTGTTCGCCATCGGCGCGGTGGTCACCGTATTCGTCATGGTGCTCAGCACGCGCGAGCGCGTGCGCGAGATCGGCACGCTCAAGGCCATCGGCGCGTCCAACCGTGAAGTGGTAGTTCAGTTCCTTTCTGAGGCATTCGGCATGAGCGCCCTCGGCGCGGTCGGCGCGCTGATTCTCGCCCTGCCGTTCGCGCCTGTGATCAGCCGGATTCTCGGCGTGCCGATCGCTTTCGACGCCAACGTGGTGCTGCTTGTGCTGGCCGGCTCGGCGGTCTTCGCGGCGCTCGGCAGCCTGTATCCCGTGATTCAGGGCGTGCGCCTGAGCCCCATTGAGGCAATGAGGAGAACAGCATGACGATGCTGCGCATCGGTATGCGCAATCTGTGGCGCAGCAAGCTCCGGCTGGCGCTCGTGGCGGCCTTGATCGGCGCGCCTTTCTTCCTGCTGCTGGTGATGCAGTCGATCGGCGACGCGGTGGAGCGCCAGACCGAGACGCTCAAGCAGAACGTCAACAACACGCTGCAACTGCGCGCGCGCGGCTCGATGGGCCACGTCAACATGGTCGGCAACGAGGACATCCTCCCCCAGGAGTCGCTCGCCAAGGTCAAGGAGGTGCAGCATGTCGCCAGGGTCGAGGCCTATCTCCTCGCGATGACACCGACCGAGGGTCACAACTTCGCCATGGTCGTCGGCGTCGACCCGAGGGACACCCGCCGCCTCGAGTCGCACGGCGAGGCGGGCGATCCGAAGATTCTGTTCGGTCGGGATCTCACGGACGAGGACCGCGGCAAGCCCATTGCCATCGTCGGCCAGGGCGTCGCCAAGTGGGCGGGCATCAAGCCCGAGGACCTTGGGCGGGCCACCCTGACCCTGGACCTGAAGCGCACGCATCCCGTCATCTTCGGCCTCCAGCAGCCGCCCGTGGCTCTCACGGTCGTTGGCATCTATGCAAGCGGGTACGTCTTCGGCGATATGCAGATCTTCATGCCGCTCGACACGTTCCGGAAAGCCTACGGCGTCCCGGAGGGAATCTCGTGGCTCTATGTCCGGGCCGACTCGGCCGAGAACCTGCCGGTAGTGGAGAAGCAGTTGCGCTCAATGCTTGGCGACGTGGCTGACATCATCTCGCCGACGACCGTCGCCGAGTTTCAGACGACGGCGACCGCGGCGGTGCAGCGCCTCGCCGCCGGCGGAATCGCTCTCTCCGCGGTGCTGATGATCATCGTGGTGTTCTTCGTGATGCTGCTCGTGGTCCGGGAGCGTGCGTGGGAGATCGGCACCCTCAAGGCCATCGGCGCCTCGGACGGCGGTATCGTGGCGAGCTTCCTGACCGAGGCGGTATTGCTCTGCGCCATTGGCGCCATGGCGGGAGCGTTTCTTTTTGCCCTCTGGGGCGGACCGCTCGCTCAACTCGTATTCGGCCTGGGTGTGAGTCCTTTCCTGCCCGCGCACTACAGCAGCCTCGCGAGCACGCTGTCGCTCGCGCCGCAATTCGGCACGACGACGCTCGCGGTTCTCGTCGTCGCCAGCGTCCTCGCGGCGCTCGGCGGCAGCGCCTGGGGCATCCGCCAGATCATGAAACTCTCCCCTATGGAGGCCATTCGACATGAATAAAACCCCCGTCGCGAGCGCAGGAGCGGCGATCGAGCTGCGCGACGTCAGCAAGATCTACCAGCGCGGCGATCAGGTGGTCAAGGCGCTCGACGGTATCAATCTTTCGCTACCAGAGCGAGGCATGGCTGCGATCGTAGGCCCGAGCGGCAGCGGCAAGTCCTCGCTGCTTCACCTGATGGGCGCCATGGACCGGCCGAGCGAAGGCGAGGTGCGAGTCGCGGGACAGCTCCTCAACACCCTCCCGGAATCCGGCCTCACCGCTTTTCGGTGCAACACGGTCGGCTTCGTGTTTCAGAGCTTCAACCTCATCCCGAACTTGAGCGCCTTGGAAAACGTGATGCTGCCAATGGAGTTTGCCGGCGTCCCTGGCGAAGAGCGAAGGCGTCGCGCAGCCGAGCTGCTCGGCCAGGTGCAACTCTCGGCCCGGTCCACGCACCGGCCGCGCGAGCTCTCCGGCGGCGAACAGCAGCGTGTCGCCATCGCCCGCGCGCTCGCCAACAATCCGCGGCTGGTGCTGGCGGATGAGCCGACGGGAAACCTCGACTCAAAGACCGGCAGGCTGATCTACGAGCTGCTGAAAGAGATCGCGGCGAAGCGCACCGTCGTGGTGGTGACCCATGCGGAAACGCTCGCTGAGCTGGCCGACCAGGTGCTGCACATCAGCGACGGCAGGCTGGCCGACGGTGCGCAGCCGGCACCGGGAGCCTCGGCAGGTGTCAAAATGAGAGCGAATCATGCGTAACGGATATCCATGCTGACAATCGGGAAAGTGGCGGAGCGGGCGCAGGTGACGGCCGACAGCATCCGCTTTTACGAGCGCGAAGGACTGATCAAGCCGGCACAGAAATCCGAGTCCGGATACCGCCTCTACACCGAGGAAGCCATCCGGCGCATCGGCTTCATCAAGCACGCGCAGCAGTGCGGGTTCTCGCTGATCGAGATCCGCGAGCTGCTCGACCTGCGCAGCACCGACAGCGCGTGCTGCGACGACATCTACCGCGTGGCGGTGGAGAAGAAGCTCCAGCTCGCGACCAAAATCAAGGCGCTCAACGCCATGTCGGCCGCGCTGACCGGACTCATCGAGATCTGCTCGCACGACAAGAAGTCCCTCGATGAGTGCCCGATTCTGGGCGCGCTTGAGCAGGGCATCGAGCAGCAGAGCACGTCCGTGCCTAAGGAGTCAGCGGGAAAGGGAAGGTCCAAATGACAATCAAGGTCGAAGTGTTCTCCGCGCCCGGATGCGCGAAGTGCTCAGCCACGCGCGAAGCGCTGAGGTCAGTCGCGGAGTCCGTGGGCAATGGCGCCATCGCATGGCGGGAAGTGAACATTCTGGAGGAGATCGATCGTGCGGTCGATCTTGGTGTCATGGCGCCCCCGTCGATCGCCATTGACGGCGAGCTCGTATTCCCGAATCTGCCGAGTCCGGAAAAGCTGCGCGCCGAATTGCTCAAGCGCCTTCGCTGATGGATCTCGACGCGCTCAGAAGCACGCTGGAGCAGGCGGGGCCCGCATCCGTGGCCATCGGCTTCGCGGCAGGCTTCCTCTTCAGCTTCAATCCGGTGGCGCTCGCGTCGATTCCCGTGTCGCTCGCCTATGTTACGAAGGCGCACGAAACGAAGCGCGCCGTGATGTTCGGCTCGATGTTCGTCCTCGGCATGATCATCACACACGCCTTGCTCGGGCTTGCGGCGGGACTCGGCGGCGCCTGGGTGCAGAAGCTCATCGGCCGTCAATGGGGACTGCTGCTCGGCCCCTTGCTGATCCTGCTGGGCGTGGTGTGGGCGGGATGGGTACGAATGCCGCTGCCGCAGATTCCGCTTCGGGCGAGGCGAGCGGCGACGAGTTGGGGCGCGTTCGGCTTGGGCGGGTCGTTTTCGGTGGCCGTCTGTCCCGCATGCACGCCCGCGCTGGTCGTCATGCTCGGCGTCGCCGCCGGCATCGGGTCGGCGGTCTTCGGAACGCTGCTTCTCCTGGCGTTCGCCATCGGCCGCACCATTCCCGTCATTCTCGGCGCCTGGGCCATTGGTTGGCTGGAAGGGCTGAAGGGCCTGAACCGCTCACAGCGCGCGTTCGATATCGCTGGCGGGATCGTCCTGATCCTGTCGGGCCTGTACATGCTGAATGCCTATTTCTTTGTGATTCCGGAATTGGCGGGCTAGCAGTGGAAAGCATCCTCACCTGCCCGCATTGCGGGGCGGCTTCTGCCGAGAAGATCCCGGTTGCGGCCGCGCGTTCGACATAGCAGGCGGCGTAACGTTGATCCTCGCAGGCCTTTACATGCTGAACGCTTTTTTCCTCCTAATTCCCGACTTGGCGGTCCGACCGCAGGGTCGAACGACGTAGCCAAGGTCGGCCAGTTTCTCGCCGATCGCGTCGTACTCCAAGAACAGCGGGTTAAACCCGATCAATAGACACTGGCGCGTGACGCTGATGCTTATCGCCTCTATACCGGAAGTACGCTCCAGCGCTTGCCGCAATTGCCGGGCGCATGTTTGGCATTGGAGGGGGCAATCGCCGCAAAACTCGAATCGAGCCGTTCGCACGATCGCACGATAGGCATTCCAACAATGGGAGAGTCAAGAACGTCGTAATCGTGCGCCCACGTCATTGCGACGTTTCGCCAATGATGGCGTCGGCCGGCAAAGCCGAGGCGGACCCTAATACGGGCTGGCTCATGAGCCGGGATTGACAAGCCGTGATCGATTCCATTATTCTAGAAATATGGAAACGACACAAGCCGTAGAAGCACTCGCAGCGCTGGCGCAGTCGAGCCGGCTCCAGATTTACCGTCGCCTCGTAGAGGCCGGCCCGGATGGGATGGCGGCCGGTCGCATTGGCGAAGAGCTGGGCCTTCCCGCCGCGACTCTCTCCTTTCATCTCTCGCAGCTCACCCGGGCGGGGCTTGCGCGCAGCCGACAGGATGGGCGGTTTGTGATCTACAGCGCCGACTACGCCAGCATGAACAGCTTGGTCGGCTTTCTCACGGAGAACTGCTGCGGCGGGCGCGGTTGCAAGCCGCAGACGACCCGTAAACGCGAAAGGGCCACGGCATGAATGCCATCGACTACAGCTTGATAGAGAAGCTTCAGCAGCAGGCCAGGCGCGAGCGTTCGCGCGAAATGCACCGACTGCTTCGCGCCGCTGGCACATGGATTCGATCGCTGTTCACCGGCACACATTCCAGTGCCGAACCGGCTGCTTGCTGCTAGGCCATGAAGAGACCGTTGAACGTCCTGTTTCTCTGCACCGGCAACTCGGCGCGCTCCATCCTCGCCGAGGCGTATCTGAACAACGCCGGCAAGGGGGACTTCAAGGCCTACAGTGCGGGCAGCCATCCGGGCGGGAAGGTCAATCCGTTCGCTCTTGAGCTTCTCGGGAAGAATCGCATCGACGTCGGTGGCCTGCGCTCGAAGAGCTGGGACGAGTTCGCGAAGCCCAGTGCGCCCGAGCTCGACTTTGTGTTCACGGTTTGCGACAACGCTGCCGGCGAGACCTGTCCATTCTGGCCGGGGCAGCCGGTGACTGCCCATTGGGGCGTAGAGGACCCGGCTGCAGTCCAGGGAAGCGACGAAGAGAAGCGGCGCGCCTTCATGAAGGCCTTCACGGCGTTATCTGCACGTATCAACCTCATGTTGGCTCTGCCATTCGACAAGCTGTCTCGTCACGCGCTTAAGGCGAAGCTCGACGAGATCGGCAAGTCGTGAGCGTCGGACGCCAGGCAATAGCGGAATTCGTGGGCACGGCACTTCTTCTCGCGGCAGTAGTGGGCTCGGGGATCATGGGCGAGCAGCTCGCGGGTGGCAACGTGGCGATCGCGCTCCTCGCCAATTCGCTCGCCACCGGATTCGCCCTGGTCGCACTGATCGTGGCGTTCGGCCCGCGCAGCGGTGCTCACTTCAACCCGGTTGTTACGGTCGCCTTCGCTTTACGCAAAGAGTTTCCGGTGCGTGCCATTCCGGCCTATCTCGTGGCGCAGGTGCTTGGCGCCCTTGCCGGCGTGCTGATCGCGCATGCGATGTTTGATCTGGAGTTGCTTCAATGGTCCACTAGGGAGCGCTCGAGCGCCGGCCAGTGGCTGAGTGAAATCGTTGCGACGGCGGGGCTCGTGTTCGTAGTTTTATCTTGCGACCGCGCTCGGCCGTGGGCAGCGCCGGCTGCAGTAGGCGGCTATATCGCGGCGGCATATTGGTTTACCGCTTCAACCTCGTTCGCAAACCCCGCGGTCACGCTCGCGCGCGGATTCACTACTACTTTTGCCGGAATCAATCCGGGGCACGTCGCTCCGTTCATTGCTGCGCAACTGGTCGGGGCTGGGTTGGCACTCGTCCTTGATCGCTTCCTTTCGGCGCCACCGAGCGCCTAACACTCTTACCGAGAGATCCGATGAAAACCGAAATTCCTTCCGCGCTTCCCGTTGCCGTCATCGGCGGTGGTCCCGTCGGCCTCGCAGCCGCTGCCCACCTTGCCGAACGTGAAATCCCGTTTATCGTGTTCGAGGCGGGCAAATCCGTCGGCGAAAACATCGCCGGCTATGGCTACGTACGCCTCTTCTCACCGTGGCGATTCAATATGGATCGCGCGGCCGTGCGCCTGTTGCAAGCCGATGGCTGGAAGGCTCCTCGCCCGGATGATCTGCCGACCGCAGGCGAAGTGGTGCGGGATTACCTGGCTCCGCTGTCGCGGAGTCCTCGGCTATCAAAGCACATCCGCCTCGGGGCGCGGATCATCGCGATTTCACGGGCGAACCATGACAAGGTGAAAACCGCAGGCCGCGAATCTGCGCCGTTCATCGTCCAAGCCGAGGAGGAAGGACGCATCACGGAATACTCCGCGCGTGCCGTGCTCGATGCGTCGGGGACGTGGAATCAGCCCAACCCGATCGGCGCCCATGGACTGCCGGCTATCGGCGAGCGCGAGAACGCCGGACGCATCGCCTATGGCATGCCGGATATCTTGCGGGGGTCGCGGAATCGCTATGCCGGCCGCAAGGTCCTTGTGGTTGGCGCGGGACATTCTGCGGCCGGGAACCTGCTTTCGCTTGCCACGCTCGCCCGCGAGGTTCCCGGCACACACATCGCATGGGCAGTTCGCGGAAAGGACATGCGCCGGCTTTTCGGTGGCGGCGAGAACGACGGCCTGGCGGCGCGCGGCGCGCTCGGTACCGAGCTGCGGCGCTTGGTGGAGAAGGGTTCGTTGGAGATCCATACGGGCTTCCGCACCAGCCGCATCGAGGCAGCCGGCCACCAGTTGCGCATCGTCGCCGAGGATCCGACATTGCCCGCAATCGAGGACGTGGACGAAGTGATCGCCGCTACGGGATGTCGTCCCGACCTTTCACTGAGCAGAGAACTGCGCGTACGGAACGACGAGTGGCTTGAAAGCACCGAAGCCCTCGCGCCGCTTATCGACCCCAATGTCCATTCGTGCGGCACCGTGCGGCCGCATGGTCATAGGGAGCTCAAGCATCCGGAGTCCGGTTTCTATGCGATCGGCGCCAAGGCTTACGGCCGAGCGCCGAACTTCCTGATGGCGACCGGATACGAGCAAGCCCGCTCGGTGGTGGCTGCGCTCGCGGGCGACATGGTGGCTGCGGACGACGTCCAGCTGGAATTGCCCGAGACCGGAGTTTGTTCTACGGACCTACTTGTCGGGGCCGAGGCGGCCGTGGCCAGCGCATGCTGCGGCGGTCCGGCGAAGACTGATGCGAGCGCCTGCTGTGTCCTGGACGAGGAAAAGAAAGCCGAAGGGGAGGCGGGATGCGGCTGCTCGACGCCGACGCCTGCGCCAAAGGTCCGCGAGCCGATCAAGATCGAAACTGCGGAAAAGTCTGGCTGCTGCGGCTGACACGGCGAACCCGCTGATCCACGGCCGTCCCAGGTCGTCCAGCGCCGAAGTGGGGGTAGCATTGGGGGTAGCGGTGGCCTGGTATGAAGTGTCGCCGCTACTTCAGTTACTTACGGAATTTCCCGGCGGACTCACTCTCCGCCAGCCACTACCCTATCTCCGCGGACGTAGTACGTACTCGATTTTCAATTCGACAAGGGCGATCCTTCGCCCGGAGTTCAGAGTGACGTTCACGACGTTCCGGCTTTGCGTGCGAGGCGGCTCATATAGAGCTTCGCTAGGACTGTCGCGGCCTTGGCGTAGATCCCCGGGCACTTGCTCTCTCGCGGACCGGCAACGTTAAGCGTTCTGACCCGATGCCGCACGAGCCACGCTCGGAAAGCGCCGGTGTCGAGACGTTTGTCGAGTTGCTGGATGTACAGGGGCTTGGCGTGGATCTCGCGCGCGAGGCGCGCAGTGCGCATCGTGCCTCCGTCCAGGCGACCGCGATTGATGATCAAGGTGCCATCCGAGTCGCGCACATTCCAGTTGGTACGCTGCCCATAGTCTCGGGAGGTAGTTTCCTTTAGGCGATAGCGTTTGGGCAGGGCACTGATTCCCACCTTTTCGAGCAATTTCGGCCACGTCCCCGGCCGCCTCGAAGCTCAGCACGCCATTGCTGAAGGCCAACAAAGGCCTCGGGAGCTTTCTTCGCTGCACTGATTGCCGCAGCTTATCTATGTGTCCACGCTTCCGTGATAGCCTTGCTGAGGTCCTAAAAATTGCAGTCGCCGGTTCGGAGGGGAAGGCGTGCTGGCCAGCTATGACCCGTGGGTGGTTAGTCTCTCGGTCGTCATCGCCGTCTTTGCTTCGTATACCGCGCTCGATCTTGCCTCTCGCGTAACGGCAGCAAGCCGCCGCGCCGCGACCCTTTGGATTCTCGGCGGCGCCTTCTCGATGGGTATCGGGATCTGGGCGATGCATTTCGTCGGCATGCTGGCGTATCAACTGCCGATTGCGCTTGCCTACGATGTCCCCATCACCGTGCTCTCGATGGTGCCGGCGATCGGAATTTCCGCGCTCGCTTTGTTCGTCATCCGGCAACGCAGCACGCGCGTATTGAGTCTTGTCGTGGCTGGCATCCTCATGGGCATGGGCATCGTCGCCATGCATTACACCGGCATGGCGGCGATGCGCATGCAACCGGCAATCGAGTACAGCCCCGGGCTGTTCGCGCTTTCCGTAGTGATCGCTATTGTGGCGGCGACCGCGGCGCTGTGGATCGCCGGCATCTTCCATTCCGGGGAAACCGGCGCCAAAGTGATTTACCAGAAGCTCGGAGGCGCGCTCGTCATGGGGCTCGCGATTTCGGGCATGCATTACACCGGCATGGCGGCGGCCAACGTGGCGCCCGGCAGCATCTGCCTTGTCACCCCGTACGGCGTGGCGCCGCACTGGCTCGCCGTGCTGGTCGGCGCAGGCACCTTCGTAATCCTGTCCGTCACGCTGCTCGTGTCCGTGTTCGATGCACGGTTCGCCCAGCAAGGGCAGAAGATGCTCGCCGACCTGAGGGCGGTGCAGACGTTTCTCAGCTCGATTGTCGAAAACATGCCGAACATGGTTTTCGTCAAGGAGGCTGTGGACCTTCGCTTCGTGCATTTCAACCGGGCAGGCGAGCGCCTCACCGGATACAGCCGGGACCTGATCATCGGCAAGAATGACTACGACTTGTTTCCCAGGGAGCAGGCCGACTTTTTCGTCGGCAGAGATCGCGAGGTGCTCGCCACCCGGGACGAGCTGGTCGTCGTCGAAGAACCCATTAGCCGCGCGGACGGCACGACTCGGCTGCTTCGGACTGTAAAGCTTTCGATCGAGGACGAGCAAGGCAGGCCAAAGTACCTGCTCGGAATTTCCGAGGACATAACGGATCGCAGGCGCGCCGAAGAGCAGCTGCGCATCGCGGCCCGGGCATTCGAGAATACCGCAGACGGCGTGGTCATCTATGACGCGCAGCGGCGCATCGATTCGGTAAACAAGTCGTTCACCACGATTACCGGCTATCAGGAGCACGAGGTGGTCGGCAAGCACGCTGATTTCTTCCGCTCTGCCCAGCATGACGACGCTTTCTACCGCGACGTCGACAGCGTTGTTGAGCAAAACGGGCGCTGGCAGGGCGAGATGACGCTGCGCCGAAAGAGCGGCGAAATCTTTCCTGCACTGTCCAGCATCAGCGCGGTAAGCGACGAACGGGGCGTCACAACAAACTACGTCACGGTGTTCAACGACATTTCGAGCTTCAAGGAGTATGAGGCGAAGCTCGAATTCATCGCACGCCACGACTCTTTGACCGGACTGCCGAATCGCGCATTTTTCCAGGAACGGTTCAGGCTGGCGCTTGCAAAGGCTCGCCGCCACAACGTCGCGGTCGTACTGCTATTCATCGATCTCGACCAGTTCAAGACGATCAACGACTCTCTGGGACACCAGGTGGGCGATGAGCTGCTCCAGGCGGTGGCGACTCGTCTGCAGACCTGCGTGAGAGAAACCGACTTGGTCGCCCGGCTAGGAGGCGACGAGTTCACGATCATGGTCGACGATCTTAACAACGCACAGCATGCCGGGAAGATCGCGGAGAAGCTATTAGGCGCGCTGGCCATTCCCATCCAGGTTCGCGAACACAACCTCGTCATCGCGGCCAGCATTGGCATCAGCTGCTATCCGCAGGACGGCCCGGACGCCGAAACGTTGCTCAAGAACGCCGACGCGGCGATGTACGCGGCCAAGCAGGCGGGGCGCAGTACGTTCAGGTTCTTCGAGCCGCAAATGAACGAACAGGTGATGAAGCGCGTGCAGATGGAAGCGTTGATGCGCCGGGCCCTCGAGCGCGGCGAATTCCTGCTGCATTACCAGCCCAAGGTCGACATCGCGACCGGCGCCATCCACGGCGTCGAAGCACTCCTGCGCTGGGCGCATCCGGATCGTGGGCTCGTCTCCCCGGCCGAGTTCATTCCGATTCTCGAGGAGACCGGCCTCATTGTCCCCGTGGGCGAGTGGGTGACGCGGGAGGCCTGCCGGCAAATCAAGGCATGGCAGCAAAGTGGCTTGAAGGTGCCGCCGGTCGCGGTGAACCTGTCAGCGCGCCAGTTTCAGCAGAAGGACCTGGAAAGGAGCGTGAGCGACATTCTCAGGGAGACGGGAGTCGCCCCGGAGCTGCTGCAGTTCGAAATCACCGAGTCGATGCTGATGAACGATCCCGAAGCAGCCGAGCGGACGCTGCGCGCCCTGAAAGCAGCCGGCGTAAAACTGTCCATCGACGATTTCGGCACGGGCTATTCCAGCCTCGCGTATCTGCGGCGATTCCCCTTGGACATGCTTAAGATCGACCGCACGTTCATCAAGGACATGGTCGGCAACCCGGACGGCGCGGCGATCACGGTTGCAATCATCAATCTCGCCCACAGCCTCGGCCTGAAGGTCGTCGCCGAGGGCGTGGAGACTGAAGCGCAGGTCAATTTGCTGGCACTGCATTCGTGCGACGAGCTGCAAGGCTATTACTTTTCCAAGCCGGTAGCAGCCGCTGCTCTCGCAGAGATGCTTCGCGAAGAGCGCCGGCTGGTGCGTTCCCAGAACTGGGCGAACGCAAGACCCGCCGTGCTGCTGCTCGACGACAGCGAGAGCGATCTTCGTCTGCTCCAGCGCACCTTGCAATCCGAAAACTTTGAAATCTTCACCGCTACCAATGCAGCGCAGGCATTTGCTTTGCTCGCGAGCCATCCCGTGAGCGTGGTGGTTTCCGACCAGCGGATGCCCGGCATGGACGGCACCGAATTCCTGGCAAAGCTGAGGAAGCTCCATCCGCATGCGCTGCGCATCGCCATCAGCGGCGCAGACGATGCCCGGATCGTGGCCGATGCCGTCAACGAGGCGGGAATCTACAAATTCCTGTCGAAGGACTGGAACGAGGAGCGCCTGCGCAGCGAGGTGCTCGAAGCCTATCGGCGCGCGTCGACAAGCAGCCCAAAATTGGCGGGCCGCTAGGCTGTCGCACCTTTGCCCGGGACGCTGCTCGGTTGTCCCGGTGCAGCGTCTCTAGGTGGGTCTCCCCCGGCTGACATCAGCGATGCGGCAATCCTTCCGAGCGTCGCCATCGCGCGCTCGAGGCGCGGCGACCAGGGATGGCCATAGTTCAGGCGGATGTAGTTGCGGCATTCCCGCCGGCACGAAAAGATGGGGCCGGGGGCGGTGCTGATACCGCTGGCCATCGCCCGGCGATGCAGCTCGAGCGCGCTCACCTGGGGCGGCAGCTCCACCCACACGAAGTAGCCGCCGTTCGGCCGCGTGGCGCGCGTGCCGGGCGGAAAGTGGGCGGCGAGCGAGCGCAGCAGCTCGTCGCGGCCGTTTTCCAGCCGGCGGCGCAGCGTGCGCAGGTAATGGTCAAAGCCACCGTGCCTCAGATAGTCGGCGATGCCCGCCTGGGCGCAGATGTTGGTCCCGAGCGTGGTCACGAGCTTGACGCGCTGCAGGGCCGGGGCGAAGCGCCCGGCCGCGCACCAGCCCACCCGATATCCGGGCGCCAGGCACTTGGAGAAGGAAGAGCAGTGCAGCACCAGGCCCTTGCGGTCGAACGCCTTCGCCGGACGCGGCTTGTCGGCGGTGAAGTAAAGCTCCTGGTACACGTCGTCCTCGATGAGCGGCACGTCATGGCGGGCGAGGAGCTTCACGAGCTCGGCCTTCTTCTCATCCGGCATGGTCGAGCCGAGGGGGTTCTGGAAGCTGGTCATCAGATAGCAGGCGGCGATCCGATGCTTCTTCAGATGCCGGCATCCGCATCGCGATCGACGATTTCGGCACCGGCTATTCGAGCCTCGCCTACCTCACCCGCTTCCCCGTGGCGACGCTGAAGATCGACCGCTCGTTCGTCGCCCACGCCTTGAGCGACACCGCCTCCGCCACGATCGTGCGCACGATCATCGAGATGGCCAGGACGCTTCGCTTCACGGTCGTCGGGGAGGGCGTGGAAACCGAAGCACAGGCGCAATTCCTGCGCGGCCTGGGCTGCGAGCAGGCGCAGGGCTACCTCTTTGCCAGGCCCATGCCCGCCGGCGAGCTGGCCGCGCTCCTCGAGCCCAAGGCAACAGTGGCTGCCCGCCGACTCAGGTTTTCATGATTCTCCTGCCGGCCTTGCGATTCTTGATGAGACCGCGTCCGCCGGCTGTCTTCGCGGCACGCTTCTTCGCCCCAAAGATCGTCTAAGCGCGCCATCGCACAGAGCGGCGCGCGACGGCGCCGGTATAAGCGGAAGCCGTCTACTCCAAAGGGGAAAGAAATGAAAAGAGGACTTGTCGCAGTGCTCTGCCGCTTTATCGCCGTCGCGCTGATCATGCTGCCCTTCCAGACCGCGCAGGCGAGCCTGATCGGCACCGACCAGGCATTGTCGCCCGCGAGCGTCCAGGCCGATCGGGACCTTCTCGCCGGCTTCCTGGGCCGTTCACAGGTCGCCGCCGAGCTCCAGGCCTTCGGCGTCGACGTGCAGGTCGCGCGGGACCGGGTCGCCGCGATGACCGACGAGGAAGTGCGCTCGCTCGCGGGCCAGGTCGAAACGGCGCCAGCCGGCGGCGTGATCGTCCTCATCCTGGTCATCTTCCTGGTCTGGTTCGTCGCCTTTCGCCGCTAGACCCGGCGGCAGGAGCAAGGAAACCGCTAGGTGCCCGCCTAGCGGTTTTTCACCCCCACGAGCAGAAACACGCCGAGCGCGAGCGAGGCGATGCTGAGCGCAATGGGGATGAACACCGTCTCCTTCTCCTTCACCTGAAGCACGACCGGCCCGAGGTTTGCGGTATGCGTCTCGCTCGTGTAGGAGAAGCCGCCGTAGGCGAGGCCGAGGGCACCCGCGGCGATGAGGAGGATTCCGACGATTCTGTAGGGGTTCATGCCGCGATGCTGCCAGCCCGGGCCGCCTCGTTCTATGCGTTGTCGCGCACAGCAGGCGCGCGGCGGATCTTCACGGGTATTCGACGGGGCGGGCGGGGCGTTCCGGGAGCGGGATGAGCTCGGTCGGGGACGGGCGGGAAGCGGCCTGCCAGTCGTCGGCGGCCTGGTCGATGCGTGCCTTGCTGCTCGAGACGAAGTTCCACCACAGGAAGCGCGGCCCGACCGGCTCGCCGCCGAGCAGCATCAGCCGGCTGTTGCCGGCCGCCGAGATCCGCTCTTCCGAGCCGGCAGGACCCGGAGGACGCCGTCCGTGTCCTGCGGGCCCTGAGTGACGCCGGCATCCGCATCGCGATCGACGATTTCGGCACCGGCTATTCGAGCCTCGCCTACCTCACCCGCTTCCCCGTGGCGACGCTGAAGATCGACCGCTCGTTCGTCGCCCACGCCTTGAGCGACGCGGCCTCCGCGACGATCGTGCGCACGATCATCGAGATGGCCAGGACGCTTCGCTTCACGGTCGTCGGGGAGGGCGTGGAAACCCAAGCGCAGGCGAGATTCCTGCGCCGCCTCGGCTGCGAGCAGGCGCAGGGCTACTTCTTCGGAAAGCCCATGCCCGCCGACGAGCTGGCCGCGCTTCTCGAGCCGCTGGAGAAAATCGCCGCCCGGTAGCCCGGCTGACCCAGCGGAACCCGGAGCTCCCTGCCCGGTCCTGGTCCCATATCGAGACAGGACAAAGTACCCCTGCAGGGCGGGAGGGCTGTCCTATATACCGAGCAGCGTTATAGGCGCACGCTGCTATGGGAGACGATCGCAACGCTGTCACCATGCTTCGAGCCGATTTCAAGGGGGATACATGAACTACGCACTCCGAGTCATCGTGGCATCGCTCTTCGGCCTTCTTTTGGCGGGAGCGGCGCAAGCAAACGCGATCTATTCATACAGCGGAAACGCTTTCGATGCCTTCCGAGACGACGCGTTTCCTGCTGGAACGTACGACGCATCCATGCGGGTAACCGGATGGTTCGAGGTCTCTAGCGCGTTGGAGGCCAATCGCTCATTGTCGATCCTGACGCCGACGTCGTTCTCCTTTTCGGACGGTCGCAATGTATTGAACGATGGCAATGTCACCGCCTTGACCTCGGCAACCACGTCGTTTCTCCAGATCGCAACCGACTCCACAGGCGCCATCTCGAGCTGGTATGTATCGCTCTTCAGCTTCTCAACCGGCTCGATAATTACGGCGAAAAGTGACCTGTCCTTGTGGGGTCCGGCCCAAGGTACGGGCGATTTCGCGTCCACAGAACCAAACTGGTTTTCCCCGACGACGCAGCGCGACGACGGCATAGTCTTCGGCAATGCCGGATCTTGGACATCTACAGCTGTTGCTGCACCGATTCCTGAGCCGGAAACTTACGCCATGCTGCTGGCGGGGTTGGCAATCCTGACCTTGCACGCCCGCAGAAGGCGAAAAGCAGCTGACCATTGAGGCAACGAGCGGACTCACGCTCCGCCGCGCAAGACCAGTTTGAGTCCCTCGTGACTCGCGGAGAATCCCAGCCGCTCGTAGAAGCGCACGGCGTCGACGCGCTGCTTGTCGCTGGTGAGCTGGACGAGCCCGCAGCCTTTCTCGCCCGCGCGGGCGATCGCGTGACGCACCAGCTGCTCGCCGACGCGGTGGCCGCGCTCCTTCGAGGACACGCGCACGCCCTCGATCTGGGCGCGCCACATGCCCTGGCGGCTCAGGCCGGGAAGAAAGGTGAGCTGCAGCGTGCCGATGATCCGCCCGTCCAGCTCGGCGACGAGGAGCTCGTGGTTCGGGTCGGCGGCGATCGCTTCGAAGGCAAGAAGGTACGTTTCCGGGAGCGGGTCTTCGTTGCGCTCGCGCTTCGCGCCCAGCATGTCGTCGGCCAGGAGCGCGACGATCGCCGGGAGGTCGGCGCGTTCCGCGCGCCGGATCTTCACGGGTAGTCGACGGGGCGGGCGGGGCGCTCCGGGAGCGGGATGAGCTCGGTCTCGCCGGGGACGGGCGGGAAGCGGCCGGCCTGCCAGTCGTCGGCGGCCTGGTCGATGCGCGCCTTGCTGCTCGAGACGAAGTTCCACCACAGGAAGCGCGGCCCGACCGGCTCGCCGCCGAGCAGCATCAGCCGGCTGTTGCCGGCCGCCGAGATCCGTTCTTCCGCGCCGGCGGAGAACACGAGCATCTGCCCGGCGCGGTACGGCTTGTCGGCGTACAGCACGTCGCCTTCGGCCACGTAGGCGGCGCGCTCGGCGTACTCGGGCTTCAGGACGAAGGAGCGGCCGGCCTTGAGGTCGAGCTCCGCGTAGAACATCTCGGAGTACGTCTCCACCGGCGACTGGGCGCCGAAGAGCTCGCCGACGATCATGCGGGTGCGTGCGCCGGCATCCTCGATCACCGGCAAGTCCTGCGCGCCGAAATGGGCGAAGGCGGGGGCGGTTTCCTCGTGCTCGCGCGGCAGCGCCACCCAGACCTGGATGCCGAAGGCGCGCGAGCCGGTCGTGCGCAGCTCGGCGGGCGTGCGCTCGGAATGGACGATGCCGCGCCCGGCGGTCATCCAGTTGACCTCTCCGGGGCGGATCGCCTGCACCGTGCCGAGGCTGTCGCGGTGCATGATCACGCCCTCGAAGAGGTAGGTGACCGTCGCGAGGCCGATGTGCGGGTGCGGACGCACCGTTAGGCCCTGGTTCGGGTGGAAGGCAGCCGGGCCCATCTGGTCGAAGAAGACGAACGGGCCGACCATGCGCCGCTCGGCGGCCGGCAGGGCGCGGCGGACCATGAACCCGTCGCCCAGGTCGCGGCTCTTCGGAACGAGGACTGCCTCAAGCATTCAGGGGCGTATTTTGCGCCTGGGCTTGATGTCGCTGGCAAGAATCGAGACGGCGAGGCCGATGCCGCCGGCCGCGGCGAAGAGGAAGAGCAGAATCGCCAGGCCGGGGTAGCCGAACAGGCGGAACTCGGTCTCGACCGGCATGAGCAGCGCCGCGCCGACGATCAGGGCGGCGAGCACCAGCCCGAGGGTGATCCGGTTCGCCACCTTCTGCAGGCCCTCGAGCAGGCGCGCCTCGTCGATCGAGTCGACGCGGATGCGCAGCTGGTTGCCGGCGAGCTGGTCGAGGATGCGGTTCACGCGCCCGGGCAGGTGCTGGACGAAATTCTTCGCGTCCACCGCGGCGCTGAAGATCGAGCCGAGCGAGAGGTCGCGCAGCATCTGCTTCTCGGTGATCTCGGCGGCGTGGCGGCGGATCGCCTCGTTGGGATCGAAATGCGGCGAGAGCGTGAGCCCCACTTCGTCGAGGTTGAGGAGGGTCTTGCCGATCATCGCCAGCTCGGGTGGCAGCCGCACGCCGTTCTCCGCCGCGGCCTTGAGGAGGAAGAGGACCGCGCGCCCGACCTGCGGGCGCTGCGCCGCGAGCTGCCCGTGCTGCGCCAGGACATCCGCGACGGCGCGCTGGAATCCGCCCGGATCCGCGCCTTCGCGGCACTCGCCGACAAGCAGGAGGATCTTCGCCGCCTCGTCGGCGCGGTTCTCGCTCACGGCGAGCAGGAGCTGGAGCAGGCGCTCCTGCAGCCCGGGGGAGACGCGGGCGACCATTCCCAGGTCGATGAGCGCGATGCGGCCCCCGGCGAGGAAGACGTTGCCCGGATGCGGGTCGGCGTGGAACAGGCCGTCGCGCAGCATTTGCTTGAGATAGGCGCGGAAGAGCGCGTCGGCGAGCCGCTCGCCGTCGATCTCCATCCGCGCGAGCGGCCCGAGCCGGGTGACCTTGGTGCCGGCAACGAACTCCATGGTGAGCACGCGCGAGGTGCTGAGCGCTTGCACCGGCCCGGGCACGCAGATCTCCTCGATCTCGCGCAGGTTGCCGCCGATCGCGACGAGATGCATCGCCTCCTGACGGAAGTCGAGCTCGCGCAGGAGCGATTTGCGGAACGCCTCGAACACGAGGGCGACGTCGAAGCGGCGTGCGGCCTCCGTGTGGCCGTCCAGGAAGGCCGCCACTTGGCCCATCGCCTCCAGGTCGGCGAGCACCTGGTCGCGCACGCCCGGGCGCTGGACCTTGATCGCCACGGCGCGGCCGTCGCGCAGCTCGGCGTAGTGCACCTGCGCGATGGAGGCGGCGGCGAGCGGCTCGCGCTCGATGCGGCGGAAGGCGGCGAGGCGCGGCCCGAGCTCCTCGTCGAGGATCTTCTCGATCTGCGCGAACGGGATCGGCGCGACGCCGTCCTGGAGCCGCTTCAGCGCCTCGGCGTAGGCCGGCGGGACGATGTCGGGCCGCGTGGACAGGAGCTGCCCGAGCTTGATGAAGGTCGGCCCGAGCTTCTCGAGGTCGTCGGCGAGCTGCGCCGCTTCGGGCGCGGCGGCCGCCACCTGCGCTGAATCGTCGGGCAGCAGCTCCGCGAGGCCGGCGCCCTTGACGAGGTCGCTGCGCCCGTACTTGAGCAGGAGGAGCGCGACGTCCTTGTAGCGCGCCAGGTGCTCCGGCTTGAGGGAGATGGACACGATGCACCGAACAGCAATCCGCATGCCCGTCTGCGCTTAACAATCGGCTGCAAGCATGGGTCGATGCGCGCACGCTCATGGCACAAGTACCTGCTGGTCGCGGCGGCGATGGGGCTCGCCGTGCTCGTCGTCGCCAACCTGGCGCTCGGCGACAAGCGCATCGATACCCATGTCGAGCACCTCTACCCGGTCGCCTCGCCGCAGTTCCGGCGCGCCGTGGGCGTGATGCTTGGCCCGGCGCTCGTGGAGGGCAACCACGCGCGGGCGCTGGTCAACGGGCGCGAAATCTTCCCCGAGATGCTGAAGGCGATCCGCGCCGCGCAGCAGACGATCACCTTCGAGATGTACATTTTCGCCGAGGGCGAGGTCGGCGAGGCGTTCACGCAGGCGTTCGAGGAGCGCGCGCGCGCCGGCGTGAAGGTCCACTTCCTCTACGACGCGATCGGCAGCGAGAAGATCGACAGGAAGTACCTCGAGCGCCTGGAGGCGGCGGGAGTGGAGATCGCGGCGTACAACCCGGTGCGCTGGTACACGCTCGCGCAGATGAACAACCGGACCCATCGCAAGCTGATGGTGGTCGACGGGCGCGTCGGCTACACCGGCGGCGTGGGCATCCAGGACCAGTGGCAGGGCGACGCCGAGAACCCGGAGCGCTGGCGCGACACCCACTTCCGGGTCGACGGGCCGGCCGCGGCGCAGATGCAGGCTGCCTTCATGGAGAACTGGATCGAGACCACGGGCGAGGTGCTGCACGGCGAGGGGTACTTCCCGCGCATCGAGCCGGCGGGGAGCCAGCTCGCCCAGGTCGTCGTCAGCTCCCCCGGCGGCGGCGGGGAAAGCATGCAGCTGCTCTACCTGCTGTCGATCGCGGCGGCGGAAAAGTCGATCCTGCTCGCCAACGCCTACTTCGTGCCCGACAACGTGGAGATCAAGACGCTGGCGGCATCCGCCCGGCGCGGCGTGAAGGTGCAGGTGATCGTGCCCGGGCCGATCATCGACAACAAGTTCGTGCGCCGGGCCTCGCGCGCGAGCTGGGGCGACCTCCTGCGCGCCGGGGTCGAGATCTACGAGTACGAGCCGACCATGTTCCACGTCAAGTCGCTGGTGGTCGACGACCTGTGGGTCACGGTGGGCTCGACCAACTTCGACACCCGGTCGTTCAGCACGAACGACGAGGCGAACCTGAACGTGCTCGACGGCCGGTTCGCCGCCATGCAGCGGCGCATCTTCGAGGCCGACCTGAAGCGCTCGCGCCGGGTCACGCTCCAGGAGTGGGAGGCCCGGCCCTGGACCCAGAAGGTCCTGGACACGGCGTGGGACGCCCTCAGCTCGCAGCTTTAGCCGCGAACCCGCCGGGCCGCTACGATTTACGGGGGGGGGGCGGTCATTCCGGTGGAGAGGCGCAGCTCCGGAAGCGATTTGTCGACCAGCTCCCGCATCCTGTGCAGCGCATCCTCCAGCACCGTCCCCGTGGCGCCCATCAGGCCGATGTTGCCCACCTTGAGCGCGTCGAGCGCCGTGAGCGCGGTGGCGATCAGCTTGCGATGCTCGTCGGCAAGCGTGCCCATCCGGGCATGGAGATCTTGGTCTGCCCGGATGGTGAGTGCCTCGTCGTGGTGCTCTGCGTAGGCAGTCACGGCGTCGGCGATGGCGCTGTCGAGCAGGCGGTTGAAGGTGTGGAACTCCGTGACGGTGACCGGCGCCGCTCTTTCTCTCGCCAGCTCGGTGATCGACTGGCAGATGTCGCCGTACCCGTGTACGACCTGTTCGACGCTGTAGCCCTTCGCGAGGAGCGCCTTGCCGTGCAGGGCGGCGGTCCGGCTGTTTTCCGCCGCGGCCGGCGACTTGGCCGCGGCGTCCTGACCGGAACTGCTTTCCTCGCAGCGAAGAGCTTCCACGAGCTGATCGAGGAACAGCGGGACGCCATGCTCGAGCTCCGTCTCGGTCACCGGCGGCGAAGACCTCCTGGCCACCTTGCCGCGGCAGCGGCGGATCAGGTCTTCCCGATTGTCGGTTAGAAATTCGTGCAGCATCCGCTCAGGGTACTCGCGCTTCGCTCCCACCTCTGTCCGCGGTCGGACACAGAGCGGGCGGATCGGAATTTTTTCGTTTTCTACCCTATGAGGTGATGTAGTCGCGCAGTGCCTGCGCCTCCTGCGCGGACTCGTCCAGCTTCACCTTCACGAGGTCGCCGATCGAGACCAGCCCGAGCAGCTTGCCCTGCTCGACCACCGGCAGGTGCCGGAAGCGCCGCTCGGTCATCAGCCCGAGGGCTTCATCAACCGACATCGACAAGCGCCCGACGACCACGCTGCAGGTCATCCGCGCCTCGACCGGCAGCGTCTCGAAGTCGCGGTCGCCTTCGGCATACAGGCGTATCACGTCACGCTCGGTGAAAATGCCCACCGGGCATCCCGGGGCGTCGGGCACCATCACGGCGCCGACCTTCTCGGCGTGCATGACGTGGATTGCCTCGGCGATGCTGGATTTCGCGGGTACCGTCACCAGGCGGTGACCCCGGGCTGCTAGAACTTCTTGCAATTTCAATGGCGTCTCCGGTTGACCGCGGGCCTGCATCGAATCAAGGGCGCAAAGCTCTGGGACACGGCGATGGACACGTCAGTTCTCAGCTTTAGCACGGCTTTAGGTAATATTGCTCCCCAGAGGAGGAGCACCCATGAAGATCCGTTCCGTCGGCGCCGCCCTTGTGGCCGCCGCATCCGTCGCGTTCGCAGGCGCCGCTTTCGCGCAGGCCGCGAAGGGCAAGCCGATCAAGATCGCCTACATCGACCCGCTGTCCGGGGCGTTCGCCAACGTCGGCGAAGCCGGGCTGCACCACTTCCGCGCCATGGCCGCGGAGGTCAACGCGAAAGGCGGCCTGAACGGCCGGCCGATCGAGGTGGTGGGCTTCGACAACAAGGTGAGCCCGCAGGAATCGCTGAACCAGCTCAAGCGCGTCATCGACGACGGCATCCAGTACATCACGCAGGGCAACGGCTCCGCGGTGGCCGGCGCGCTCATCGAGGCGGTGAACCGCCACAACGAGCGCAACCCGGGCAAGGAGATCCTGTACCTGAACTACGCCGCGGTGGATCCCGCCTTCACCAACGAGAAGTGCTCGTTCTGGCACTTCCGCTTCGACGCCAACAGCGACATGAAGATGGAGTCGCTCACGACCTGGATGGCGCAGAGCAAGAACATCAAGAAGGTCTACCTGATCAACCAGGACTACTCGTTCGGCCACGCGGTGAAGAAGGCGGCGCGCGAGATGCTCGGGCGCAAGCGCCCCGACATCGAGATCGTCGGCGACGACCTGCACCCGCTGGGCAAGGTGACCGACTTCTCGCCCTACGTGGCGAAGATGAAGCAGGCCGGCGCCGACACGGTGATCACGGGCAACTGGGGCCAGGACATGGCGCTGCTCATCAAGGCGGCGAAGGACGCCGGCCTGAACGCCGCGTTCTACACCTACTACGGCGGCGGCCTGGGCGCGCTCTCGACGATCGGCGAGTCCGGGGTCGGCAACCTGAAGCAGATCACCGAGTGGCACGAGAACGTGCCGACGAAGATCGAGAAGTGGAGCCAGGACTTCGAGAAGAAGTACAAGGTCGACTTCTACTACCTGCGCGTGCGCACCATGATGCTGATGCTCGCCGAGGCGTCGAAGAAGGCGAAGTCGGTCGAGCCGAAGGCGATCGGCTACGCGCTCGAGGGCATGCGCTACCAGAGCGACACGGGGGAGGTGGAGATGCGCAAGCAGGACCACCAGCTCATCCAGCCGCTCTACCTGTCCACCGTGCAGAAGACCGCGGCGAAGGGCGGACCGAAGGACGTCAAGTACGACGTGGAGAACACCGGCCTCGGGTTCAGGACCGACGCGAAGCTCGACGCGTTCACGTCGGCGGGATTCACCTCCTGCAACATGAAGCGGCCGTAGCCGTGAGGAGCTGAAACAAGGGGGCGCCAGCCCCCTTTTTTTTGGCCATGGAGGTCTTCCTCGTCCAGGTGTTGAACAGCATCAGCTACGGGCTGCTGCTGTTCATGCTGTCCTCGGGGCTGACCATCGTCTTCTCGCTGATGGGCGTGCTGAACTTCGCCCACGCGAGCTTCTACATGCTCGGCGCGTACTTCGCCTACCAGACCAGCCGCTCCCTGGGCTTCTGGCCCGCGCTCGTCATTGCCCCGCTCCTGGTCGGCCTGGTCGGCATGGCCGTCGAGCGCTTCGCCCTGCGCCGCGCGCACAAGTTCGGCCACGTCGCGGAGCTGCTGTTCACGTTCGGCCTCGCCTACCTCATCGAGGAGGCGGTGCACCTCGTGTGGGGCAGGGTGGCGGTGGACTACCGGGTCCCCTCGGAGCTCGAGGGGCCGCTCTTCGCGATCATGGGCACGCCGTACCCGGCCTACCGCGCCTTCATGATGCTGGTGGCGATGCTGATGCTGATCTCGATCTGGCTCGCGCTGACGCGCACGCGGATCGGCCTGGTGATCCAGGCGGCGCTCACCCACCCGCACACCGTCGAGGCGCTCGGCCACAATGTGCCGCGCGTGTTCATGCTGGTGTTCGGCGGCGGTGCCGCGCTCGCCGGCCTCGCCGGGGTGATCGGCGGCAACGCGTTCGTCACGGATCCGGCGATGGCGGCGGCGGTGGGGCCGATCGTGTTCGTGATCGTGGTGGTGGGCGGCATCGGCTCGCTCGCGGGGGCCTTCTACGCGTCGCTGCTGATCGGCTTCATCCAGACCTTCGCCGTGTCCCTCGACTGGGGACTGTTCGGCTACAAGATCTCGCAGATCGCCCCGGTCCTGCCGTATCTCGTGATGGTGCTGATGCTGATCCTCCGCCCGCGCGGCCTTCTCGGAACCCGGGACTCGTGAAGCTCTCCCTGCGCATGGGCGGCTGGCTGGTCTGGATCGTCACGGCGAGCGTCATGCTGGTGGCGCCGTGGCTTTTCCCGGGCGGCTTCGCGCTCACGCTGCTCACGCAGATGGGCACGCTGATCATTTTCGCCCTTTCGTACAACATGCTGCTCGGGCAGGGCGGGATGCTGTCCTTCGGCCACGCGGTCTACTCGGGCCTGGGCGCCTACATCACCGTGCACGCGCTGAACGCCATCGGCCAGAGCTGGGGCTGGGTCACGCCGATCCCGCTGCTGCCGCTCGTGGGCGGGGTGGCGGGCCTGGTGTTCGGCGTGATCTTCGGCTACGTGACCACCAAGCGCGCCGGAACCATCTTCGCCATGATCTCGCTCGGGATCGGCGAGATGGTCTACGCCTGCGTGCTCATGTTCCCGGGATTCTTCGGCGGCGAGGCCGGCATCTCGACCAACCGCACGGTGGGGCAGCCGCTGCTCGGGCTGACCTTCGGGCCGGCGATCCAGGTCTACTACCTCGTCGCCGCCTGGTGCTTCGCCTGCATGATCGCCATGTACGCGCTCACCCATACGCCGCTCGGGCGCATGGCCAACGCGGTGCGCGACAACCCGGAGCGCGCCGAGTTCGTCGGCTACGACACGCAGAAGGTGCGCTTCCTCCAGCTCGTGCTGTCGGCGTTCTTCGCCGGGATCTCCGGCGCGCTCTCGTGCATCAACTTCGAGATCGTGTCGGCGGAGAACGTCTCGGCGATCCGCTCCGGCGGGGTGCTGCTCGCCACCTTCATCGGCGGGATCCCGTTCTTCTTCGGCCCGGTGATCGGCTCGGTGATCTTCATCTTCTTCGTCGCCGCGCTCTCGGGCTTCACCAAGGCGTGGCTGCTCTACCTGGGCCTCTTCTTCTGCCTGATGGTCCTCTACGCCCCCGGCGGCGTGGCCTCGCTCGTGCTCATGCAGATCGGCCTGATCCGCGCCGGGCGATTCGGCCGGATGCTGCCGCCCTATGGCCTCGCCGCGCTTGCCGCGCTGCTCGCGCTCGCCGGCGTGATCGGCCTGGTCGAGTCCGTCTACCGGCTCTCGGACGTCACCAGCGACCCGCAGATGACGCTGTTCGGCCTGGCGCTGAACGCCCGCGATCCGGCGGTCTACGCCGTGTCGGGGCTGCTCCTCGCCGCCGGCCTGCTCGCCATGCGCCACGTGGCGAGGATGGTGGCGGCGCGCTGGGACGTGGTGCAGCAGGAGCTGAAGGCGGCCGCGGCATGAGCGAACCCATGGAGCGCGGCGGCGCCGCGCTGGAGCTTCGCGACGTCCACAAGAGCTTCGGCGCGACCCGGATCATCCAGGGCGTTTCCCTGGCGATCCCGGCGGGCGAGCGCCACGCGATCATCGGCCCGAACGGGGCCGGCAAGTCGACGCTGTTCAACCTGATCTCCGGCCGCTTCGGCCTGAGCGCCGGGAGCATCCGCCTGAACGGCGCGGAGATCGGCGGCCTGCGGCCCTTCGAGATCAACCGCAAGGGCCTCGCCCGCAGCTTCCAGGTGACCAACCTCTTCCACAACCTGTCGGTCTACGAGAACCTGCGCTGCGCGGTGCTCTGGGCGCACGGCTACAAGTATTCCTTCTGGCACCGCCTGTCCGGGCTCGCCAGGGTGAAGCGCCGCGTGGACGAGGTGATCGAGAAGATCGGCCTCGCCGCGCGCGCCGCGACGATCGCCGGCACGCTTTCCTACGCCGAGCAGCGCGCGCTGGAGATCGGCATCACCATCGCCGGCGGCGCGAGCGTGATCCTGCTCGACGAGCCGACCGCGGGAATGAGCCGCACCGAGACCGCGCATGCGGTCGAGCTGATCCGCCAGGTCTCCGAGGGCAAGACGCTGGTCATGGTCGAGCACGACATGGGCGTGGTGTTCGACCTCGCGGACCGCATCTCGGTGCTCGTCTACGGCGAGGTGATCGCGAGCGGCCCGCCCGCCGAGATCCGCGCCAATGCCGCGGTCAAGGAAGCCTACCTGGGGACTTCGCTGCATGCTTGAAGTCCGGGACCTGAATGCGTTCTACGGGAAAAGCCACATCCTGCGCGGCGTGCACCTCGACGTGCGCCAGGGCGAGATCGTCAGCCTGCTCGGGCGCAACGGGGTCGGCCGCTCGACCACCCTCAAGGCGATCATGGGGATGGTGAGCCGGCAGGGCTCGGTCCGGTTCAAGGGGCGTGAGCTTACCGGGCTGAAGGCGTTCGAGATCGCGCACCAGGGCCTGGGCTACGTGCCCGAGAACCGCGACATCTTCCCGTCGCTCACCGTGCGCCAGAACCTGATCCTCGGGGAGAAGCGGCGCAAGGCGCCTGGCGGGTGGACGATGGAGCAGTGCTTCGCGCTGTTCCCGCGCCTGAAGGAGCGCGTCGACACCTCCGCCGGCGTGCTCTCGGGCGGCGAGCAGCAGATGCTCACGCTGTGCCGCACGCTGATGGGCGACCCCGAGCTCGTGATGATCGACGAGCCGACCGAAGGCCTGGCGCCGAAGATCGTGGAGCAGGTGGCCAGCCTCTTCCAGGAGGTGAAGAAGCGCGGCATCTCGATCCTGCTGGTCGAGCAGAAGCTCGCCATCACGCTCGACATCTCCGAGCGCCTCTACGTCATGGGCCACGGCGCGATCGTGTTCGAGGGAACCGCGCAGGACGTGCGCTCGAACGCGGCCATGCGCAAGGAATGGCTCGAGGTCTAAACGCCCTCTACGATCCGAAAGTCGCGCTCGACGCTGTCGCCCAGAATGCGCAGTGCTTCCTGGTACCCCGGTCCATCGTGCACCGCGTGCGCGGCCTTCAGGCTGTCGAACTCCACGACGACCGTGCGCTGCACCACGCCCTGCTCATAGGCCTTGTCGGCCATGCCGCGCACCACGAACCGCCCGCCGCCTGCCTGGATCGCGGGGCCGGCGAGCTTCGCGTACGCCGCGAGCTGGTCGGGATTGCTGATCTTGCGGTAGCAGGAAACCCAGTAGCCTTTTGCCATGCCGTCGCTCCTCGTTATCGGGTGCCCGTAATGTAGGCCAAACCGCGACAGCCGGAAGGCGCGTACGGCGGGCGCGCGGGCTGCTACACTGGCCCCGCAAGCGTCATGAAACGGACCGCGGTCTACAGTCCTTCCCGCTCGCGAGGCGCGCCCTTCGCGGCCTCGCCGCAGCCGGAACACCCCGTTGTTTCCCAAAGGAAAGCGTTCCGCCTGCCCGATCGCAAGGCAATGCTGCGGGCCGGCGCGGCGCTCGTGGTCGCGCTGGCGCTCGCGGCGGCATGGCTCGCGCCGCGCGGGATGAACCAGGCACAGGTGGACGAGGCGATCCAGCGCGCGCTGGAGGCCCAGGGGACGGCGCGCCCGCCGGTGGCGGATGCGTACGAGAAGATCGCCCCGTCCGTGGTGCACGTGCGCGGCCTCGCCACCGAGGCGGACGAGCCCGAAGTGGAGGGCAAGCCGGCGACGCCGGCGGCGGAAGGCAACGTCGGCACGGGCGTGGTGATCATCGACGACGGCACGATCCTGACGAACCTGCACGTCGTGGCGGGCGCCCGGCGCGTGCGCGTCACTTTCGCGGACGGCACCGAGTCCTCCGCGGACGTGATCGGTACGCGCCCGGAGCACGACCTCGCGGTGCTCAAGGCGCAGAAGATCCCCGACGACCTGTTCGCCGCGACGCTGCGCTCCACCCACGGGCTGCGCCCGGGCGACGAGGTCGTGGCGGTCGGCTTTCCCTTCGGCATCGGCCCGTCCGCGACCGCCGGCGTGATCTCGGGCCTGAAGCGCGAGTACCGCTCGCCCGAGGGCCAGCGCATCCTCACCAACCTGATCCAGTTCGACGCGGCGGTGAACCCCGGCAACTCCGGCGGCCCGCTCGTCACCACCGAAGGCGAAGTCGTCGGCATCGTCACCGGGCTGCTCAACCCGACCGAGCAGCGGGTGTTCGTCGGCATCGGCTTCGCGGTGCCGATCGAGAACGCGGCCGGCGCGGTGGGACTCAACCCCTTCTAAGGGAAGCGACGATGGAAAACACGCATCTTCCACACGATGCAGCGGAAGTGTCCTCGCTCATGGAGCGCATCCTCTACGAGGTCAAGAAGGTCGTCGTCGGCCAGGACCACTTCCTGGAGCGCGTGCTCGTGGCGGTGCTTGCGCAGGGGCACCTGCTCGTCGAGGGCGTGCCCGGCCTCGCGAAGACGCTCACCGTGAAGACGCTCGCGCAGGCGATCCGCGGCCAGTTCCGCCGCATCCAGTTCACGCCCGACCTCGTCCCGGCGGACCTGGTCGGCACCCGCATCTACAACCAGAAGACCGGCGAGTTCAGCACCTCGCTTGGGCCGGTGTTCTGCAACCTGCTGCTCGCCGACGAGATCAACCGCGCGCCGGCGAAGGTGCAGAGCGCGCTCCTCGAGGTCATGCAGGAGCGCCAGGTGACGATCGCCGGCGACACGCACCGCGTGCCCGACCCGTTCCTCGTCATGGCGACGCAGAACCCGATCGAGACCGAAGGAACGTACCCCCTGCCGGAGGCGCAGGTCGACCGCTTCATGATGAAGGTGCTGGTCGGCTACCCGACCGAGGCGGAGGAGTTCGTGATCGTCGAGCGCGTCACCGGCGCCATGCCGGCCGTCGCGGCGGTCGCCTCCACCGAGGAGCTGAGCGTGCTGCAGCGCCAGTGCCGCAGCGGCTACGTCGAGCCTTCGCTCATGCAGTACGCCGTGCGCCTCGCCGCCGCGACGCGCGCGCCGCAGGACTTCGGGCTGAAGGACCTGCAGAAGTACGTCACCTACGGCGCCAGCCCGCGCGCCTCCATCCACCTCATCGAGGGGGCGAGGGCGCTCGCTTTCCTGCGCGGACGCGACTACGCGCTGCCGGAGGACGTAACCGACCTGGTGCCGGATGTGTTCCGCCACCGCCTGGTGCTGTCCTACGAGGCCCTCGCCGAGGGTATTAGCGCCGACGAGCTGATGAAGCGCGTGATGCAGGCCGTGCGCGCCCCCGAGAAGCCGCTCCGGGCCCATGTTCAAGTGGCTGGCGCGTAGACCGTCGCCGCCGGGGACGACCTCCGGCAGCGTGACGCCGATCCGGGCCCGCAGCCCGGAGGCGGTGCTGCGCCGGATGGAATGGACGGTGCTGCGCCGCCTCGACGGGCTGCTGCAGGGGGACTTCCGCACGCTTTTCCGCGGCCACGGCCTCGATCTCGCCGACCTGCGGGAATACCAGTACGGCGACGATGTTCGCCATATCGACTGGAACGTGACCGCCCGCCTGCAGACCCCGTATATCCGGGAGTACCACGAGGACCGCGAGATCACTGCGTGGTTCCTGCTCGACCTCAGCCCGTCGGTGGACTTCGGCTCGCACGAGGTGCGCAAGCGCGCCGTCTCCGAGAACTTCGTCGCCGTGCTCGGCCGGCTGCTGACCCGCCACGGCAACCGGGTCGGGGCGATGCTCTACGGGAGCGGGGTGGAGTCGGTGATCCCGGCGGGCAGCGGACGGCGGCACATCCTCGGCATCCTGCACGCCATGGGCGCGCCCCGGCGCGCGCAGAGCGAGCGTCGCACGGACCTCTCGGACCTCCTGAACGCCGCCGCCCACATGATCAACCGGCGCTCGCTCGTCTTCGTGGTCTCGGATTTCTTCAGCGAGCCGGGATGGCAGCGCCTGCTCGGCACGCTCGCGCAGCGGCACGAGATCATCGCCGTGCGCCTCTATGATCCGCTCGAGTCCGAGCTCCCCGACCTCGGACTGGTGCCGTTCCGGGACGCCGAGACCGGGGAGCAGGTGCTGGTCGATACGCACGATTCGGCGTTCCGGGCGCGCTTCGCCGCTGCGGCCGCGAAGCGGGAGGCGGCGCTGCGCGCGGGCTTCGCCGAATCGGCCGTCGACGTGCTGGAGCTCTCGACCGAGGATGACCTGGTCGACTCGGTGCTGCGCTTCACCGACCTCCGGAAGCGCCGCAGCCGCACCGCCGGCTCGCCGAGGATGGCGGCATGAGCTTCATCTGGCCGGAGCTCCTCTGGCTGCTCCTCGCGGTGCCCCTGCTCGTCATGGCTTACCTGTGGGTCCTGGGGCGGAAGAAGAAGTTCGCGCTGCGCTACGCGAGCCTCGACCTCGTCAAGGAAGCGATGGGCACGCGAATCGGCTTGCGCCGCCATGTGCCGCCGCTGCTCTTCCTGGCGGCGCTCGCGATCATGATCGCCGCGATCGCGCGGCCGCAGGCGACCGTGACGCTGCCCTCGCAGCACGAGACGGTGATCCTGGCCATGGACGTCTCGGGCAGCATGCGCGCGGCCGACGTGGAGCCGAACCGGCTCGTCGCCGCGCAGAACGCCGCCAAGGCCTTCATCAACGAGCAGCCCGACAGCGTGCGGGTCGGCATCGTCGCCTTCGCCGGCACGGCGACCGTGGCGCAGGCGCCGACCAGCAACAAGGAGGACCTGGTCGCCGCGATCGACCGCTTCCAGCTGCAGCGCGCCACCGCGATCGGCAGCGCCATCCTTGTGTCGCTCGCGACGATCTTCCCGAAGGACGGCATCGACGTCGCGACCTTCGGCTGGGGGGCGGACCAGAAGGGCGCCAAGGGCAAGCACGACGGCGCGGACCGCACCACCGGACCGGGGAACACGAAGCCCGTGCCGCCCGGTTCCTACCGCTCCGCCGTGATCATCCTGCTGACCGACGGCCAGCGCACCACCGGTCCGGATTCCATCGCCGCGGCGCGCCTCGCGGCCGACAAGGGCGTGCGCGTCTTCACCGTGGGCGTCGGCACGCCGGAAGGCAAGATCGTCGGCTTCGAAGGCTGGTCGATGCATGTGCGTCTCGACGAGGAGACGCTCAAGACCATCGCCGACGTCACCCGCGCCGAGTACTTCTACGCCGGCAACGCGCTCGACCTGAGGAAGATCTACGAGAGCCTGAATTCGCGCCTCGTGATGGAAACGCGCAAGACCGAGGTGACGGCGCTCTTCGCAGCCGCCGCGGCGCTCCTCGCCACGATCGCCGCGCTGCTCTCGATGGTCTGGTTCAACCGCATCCTCTAGTCAGTCCAGTCGTCGTCCTTCGGCAGCGGCTTCACGCCGGGCGGCGGCTTGTCCTTGCGCCGCAACCAGCCGAAGAGGAACAGCCCGCCCAGGCCGGCCGCGGCGAGCACGAGGAAGACGGCGAGCCAGAGCGTCCCCTGTGACACGGGGATTGGACGGCCGAGGCCGCGGGCGAGTTCAGCGCGGGAGCAGAAGGACTACGGTGGCGGCGGCGGAGGCGAGGGAAAGGCCGAGGATGACAATGCCGCAGGCGCGCGGGAAGCGCTCGGCCAGCCGGTCGAACGGCAGGTACATGGTGTCGGCGCCCTGCAGGGCCTGGCGGGTCGAGACCCAGCGGTCCGACCAGGCCTCGATGCCCTCCAAGGCGCGCGGGGCTAGGGCCATCATGAGGCCCACGGCGACGCATAGGGCGCTGCCCGCGACGAGCATCCACCGCAGGCTTTCGATGCCGATCGCCGCGAGCGAGTGGCCCGGGGGCGCGCCGAGCGCCGCGCCCAGCCGGCGCGGCTCGAGGCTCCAGATCAGCACGATCAGCGCATAGGCCGCGGCGGCAGCGAGCAGCAAACCGAGCCACAGGCGCCGCCCGCGCACGCGCTGCTCGAGGGTTCGCGGCACCTCGAGCGGCTTCATGACCTGCCGCGAGGACACCCAGCGGTTCATGTCGCGCATGGCGGCGAGCGTGCGCTCGGTGCGAAGGAGAAGGCAGGCGCCGAGGAGGATCCCGGCGAAGCTGCCGCACAGCGCCAGGATCTTGAAGAACGGCACGAGGATCTGCGCCAGCGCCGCGGTCGTGCTCACGGCGCCACCGGCCGGTCTTCGATGGGAAAGGGCGAGGGCGCGCCGGCGAGCCATGCCCTGCCGTGGGCATAAAGGCGCTCGACGACCGGACCCTTGAGCTGCGGGAGGTCCAGCTTGATCCTGAAGCCGAGCTTGGTCTGCAGGTAGGCGAGGTGCCGATAGCCCTCCGGGAAGGAGCCGAGGAGATCCGGATCGAGCTTCAGCGCTGCCGCCGGGTTCACCGGGTCCATGCGGTCCTTCTCGTAGATCGGCTGCCGGCGCACGATCGCCCACCTTTGATTTCTTCTTTCGAAGAAATCAAAGAACCTGCCCGTGCAGACGACGTCGACCGTTTCCTTGTCGAGCTCGCCGCGCTGGCTGATGGTCATCTTGGTCTGGGCGATCGCGCGGCTGCCGCGGACGTCCACGCTCGAGCCGCCGAGGAAGTGCAGGATGCTCACCCCCTGGTCGAAGCCGGCCTTGCTGACTTCGATGAACTTCGCCGCCGGTCCCTGGAACCAGGTGGCGGTCATCCAGCCGTCGTCGTGCCAGACGGTGCGGAAGCGCTCCCAGTCGCCGGCGTCGCGCCAGAGCGCCCAGTTCTGCACCACCTCGACGACCGCGGCGCGGTCCTCCATCGCCTGCCGGTCCACGCGGCTAGTCGACCTTGGCGCCGGAGAGCCGCACGACGCGCTCCCACTTCTTGATGTCCTCGCGCATGAACTGGCCGAACTGGTCGACCGACATCCCCATCGGCACGGCGCCCTGCTTGCCCCAGCTTTCCTTCACCTCGGCGGAGTTCACGACCTTCTGCACCTCCGCGCTCAGCCGGTCGAGCACGGGGCGCGGCGTCGCCGCCGGCGCCATCAGCCCCAGCCAGATCGTCGCCTCGTAGCCGGGCACGCCGGCTTCGCCGACCGTCGGCATGTCCGGAGTGATCGCCGAGCGCGCCTTGCCGGTGGTGCCGAGCGCGCGGACCCTGCC
Organism: uncultured bacterium; assembly: GCA_965233165.1. Taxonomy (GTDB): domain Bacteria; phylum Pseudomonadota; class Gammaproteobacteria; order Burkholderiales; family SG8-39; genus SCGC-AG-212-J23. The sequence goes on from CBDDRX010000102.1 coordinate 34,408, forward strand.
GCCGCGCGCATGGCCGGCCATGGTGGTGATGGCATCGAACATCATGTGCACCTGCGCGCCGAGGATCGCGACGCGCGCCTGGTCGCTGCCCTTGTGAGGCACGTGGACGATGTCCACGCCGGCCATGGTCTTGAAGAGCTCGCCGGCCATGTGGTACGGCGTTCCCGGGCCGGACGAAGCGTAGAACAGCTTGCCCGGATGCGCCTTCGCGATCGCCAGGAACTCGCGCAGGTTGTTCGCCTGCACGGACGGATGGATCACCAGCATCAGGTCGGAATAGTTGATGCCGCTGATCGGCGCGAGGTCCTTCATCAGGTCGTAGGGCTTCTTCGGGATCAGCGTCTCGTTGACCGTGTGGGTGTTCGACATCACCAGGAGGGTATGGCCGTCGGCCGGGGATTTCGCGACCGCGTCGGTCCCGACCACGGCGCCGCCGCCGGGGCGGTTCTCGACCAGGAACGGCTGGCCCAGCGCTTCGGAGAGCTTCGCCCCGACGAAGCGCCCGTAGATGTCGGCCGGCCCGCCCACGCCGAACGGCACGACGATGCGTACCGAGCGGGTCGGATACTGCTGCGACCATGCATTGAGGCTGAGCGCCGCGGCGAGCACGGCAAGGATTGCGCGAATCATGGTCCCCCCTCCATTTGTTGACGCTTAGAATACCTGCGACCCATGAGAATACTCGTCACGGGCGCGGCGGGCTACATCGGTTCCGCGCTGGTCCGCGCGCTGTCCCGGGAGCACCAGGTGCTCGCCACCGACCAGGCGGCGATGGATTTCGGCCCCGGCGTCGAGAGCGTGACCGGCAATCTCGCCTATCCCAAGTTCGCGCGCTCGCTCGTTACACCGGAAACGGGGGCCGTATTCCACCTCGCGTCGCTCGTTTCCGGCGGCGCCGAGCAGAACTTCGAGCTGGGAACCAAGGTGAACCTGGACGCGACCCGGGACCTGCTCGAGGCCTGCCGCCTCTCCGGCCACGCACCGAAGTTCCTCTTCGCCTCGTCGGTCGCGGTCTACGGCGGCCGGGGCGGCGAGATCGGCGACGACACGCCCGCGCGGCCGCGGCTTTCCTATGGCGCGCAAAAGCTCGTGGGCGAGATCCTCATCGACGATTACTCGCGCCGCGGCTTCCTCGACGGCTGCTCGCTGCGGCTGCCGGCGGTCATGGTGCGCCCGGGCACGGCGAACACCGCGCTCACCGGCTGGGTGAGCGCGCTCGTGCGCGAGCCGCTTGCGGGCCGGGACTACGTCTGCCCAGTCGCGCCCCACACCATCATGGCCTGCATCTCCGTCGGCAAGGTGGTCGAGGCCTTCCTGCACGCCGCGCATCTCGACCTGAAGGACGAAAGGACGTTCCTGCTTCCGGGCATCCCGGTGAGCGCGCAGCAGATGTGGGACGCCGTGCGGGACAGGGCAAAGGGGAAGGTGACCTTCGACCCGGATCCGCGCATCCAGCCGCTGATGGACGCGGCGCCGCGCCGCACGCATTCGGCGCTGGCGCACAGACTGGGCTTCCGGGGAAACCGGGACATCGCGGAAATCGTGGATGAATACGAAAAAGACCATACCCATCCTGCCCTCGCGCGTCACGGTTGAGGGACTGGATCGCGCGCCGCACCGCGCGTTCCTGCACGGCCTCGGGCTTAAGGACGCCGACATCGCGAAGCCGTTCGTCGGCGTCGCCTCCACCGACGGGCGCGTCACGCCGTGCAACGCGCTGCTCGGCGGCTTCGCGCGCGAGGCTTGCGCGGCCGTGCGCGAGGCGGGCGGCACGCCGTTCGATTTCGCCTCGATCTCGGTGGCCGACTCGATGTCCATGAACCACGGCGGGATGCGCTACTCGCTCGTCTCGCGCGAGATCATCGCCGACGGGGTCGAGGCGGTGGCGCGCGGCCATGCCTACGACGCGCTCGTCACCTTTGCCGGCTGCGACAAGACGCTGCCCGGGATGATGATGGCGATGGTGCGCCTGAACCTGCCGTCGGTGTTCGTCTATGGCGGCGCCGCCCTGCCCGGGCGCCGCAACGGCCGGGACATCACCGTGCTCGACACCTATGAAGCGGTCGGCGCGGTGCTCGCCGGGCGGATGCAGGAGAGCGAGCTGAAGGCGCTGGAGGACAGCTGCATTCCCACGCTCGGCTCCTGCCCCGGCCAGTTCACCGCCAACACGATGGCCATGGTCTCCGAGACCCTCGGCCTCGCGCTTCCCGGTTCCGCCACGTTGCCTGCCGTTGCGGAAGAAAGATCTTCCGTTGCCAAGGATGCGGGTCGCAGGGTGATGGATCTGCTGAGGACGGGCGGGCCCCTGCCGAGGGACCTGGTGACGAAGAAGAGCCTCGAGAACGCCTGCGCCGCGGTGGCGGCGACCGGCGGCTCCACCAACGCCGGCCTGCACATCCCGGCGATCGCGCACGAGGCGGGCATCCGCTTCACCCTGGATGATTTCGCGCGCGTCGCGAAGCGCACCCCGCTCATCGCGGACATGAAGCCCGGCGGGCGTTTCCTCGCGAAGGATCTGCACGCCGTGGGTGGCGTCTACACGGTACTCAAGGCGCTGCTGACGCACGGTGCCCTCCATGGCGAGTGCCTGACTTTGGCAGGGACGACATTGGAATCGGAGCTCCTGAAGCGTCCGGAGGCAGACGGTGAAGTCGTCAGGAAAACACCGATCATGAAGACCGGCGGCCTCGTGGTCCTGAAAGGGAACCTGGCGCCGGATGGAGCGTTGCTCAAAGTCGCGGGACTGAAGTCACTGGTCTTCGAAGGCAGGGCAAGGGTGTTCGATTCGGAAGAGGCGTGCGCGGAGGTGGTACGGAGGAAGGCGTACAAGGCAGGGGATGTCCTGGTGATCCGCTACGAAGGCCCGCGCGGCGGGCCGGGGATGCGGGAGATGCTCGGCGTGACGGCGCTGATCTACGGCCAGGGCATGGGCGAGAAGGTCGCGCTCCTCACCGACGGCCGATTTTCCGGCGCGACGCGCGGGATGATGATCGGCTACGTCTCGCCGGAGGCCGCCACCGGCGGGCCGTTGGCGCTGGTGAAAACGGGCGACCGGATCGTCATTGATGCGGTGAAGGGAACACTGGACATGAAGATCGACAAGGCGGAGCTGGCAAGGCGCCGGAAGGCATGGAAGCCGAAGCGCCTGAGCGTGGCCGGAGCGCTGGAGAAATATGCTGCGCTCGTCGGGCCGGCGAACCTCGGCGCAGTGACGCACAGCGGAGGTTAGGCAGTGCCGAGTTCCCGTGTGCGCTGGATGATGTTGCGGTTATTGCCAGGCAAATAGCCGGCCAGATAATCGGCAAATAGCCGCTTGCGTAATAGTCAAATGGACGGTATCCTGATCGGCAAATGGCCGACTCCACCTCCGTCTATCCAAGAGGCATTCTGCAGGCGCTGCTGGAGGCCCTGGGGGACACCCCGGTGGTGGCGCTGCTGGGCCCCCGCCAGTCGGGAAAGAGCACGCTGGTGCAGTCGCTGACGCCTGCCCGAACGTACGTCACGCTCGACGACGACCAAACCCTGCACGCCGCGCAGGATGACCCCACGTCATTTATCGCCGGTCTGTCGGGGCGGGTCACGATCGACGAGGTTCAGCGCGCGCCGGGATTGATACTGGCTATCAAGGCGGCCGTGGACAGGGATCGAAAGCCGGGACGGGTTCTGCTGACAGGCTCGGCAGACCTGTTGCTCCTTCCTAAGGTCGGGGATTCGCTGGCCGGACGGATCGAGTTCGTCCACCTGCATCCGCTGGCCGAGTCTGAAAAGGAGCGCAAGCCCGGCGGGTTGTTAAGGGCGTTTCTGGACGGAAAGCTCGCGACTCGAATCCGGGCTACGGCAACGCCGCCCCTCCAGGAAATCGGCGAGCGCGTGGTACGTGGGGGCTACCCCGCAGCCCTGGAGCGCTCGGCTGAACGAGCACGCCAGTGGCACCGTCAGTATGTGCGCTCCGTGCTCGAGAGGGATGTGGCGGATGTGGCACGCGTGCGGGGCACCGCGGAGTTGCAGAAGCTCGTCGAGCTCCTCGCCTTGCGAACGGCCAACCTGCTGAACGTTTCCGCCTTCAGCACCGAGATCGGCATCAGGCGCGAAACCGTGGAGCAGTATTTGTTGGTCCTCGAACGTCTGTTCCTTTTGCGCCGCGTGCCGGCCTGGCACCGGAATCAGTCGAAGCGGCTGGTCAAGACACCGAAGATGCATCTCGCGGACAGCGGGCTGAGCGCGACACTGGCGGGGCTCGACGCATCGGATTGGACAGGCCATCGGGATCGGTTCGGTCACCTGTTGGAGACGTTTGTCGTCCAACAGTTCTTCGCTCAAGCCGGTTGGACGGACCCGGACCTGCGCTTCTGGCACTATCGCGACAAGGATCAGGTCGAGGTGGATCTGGTGATCACGCGGGGCCGTAAGACTTGGGGAGTGGAGGTGAAGGCGGCCGCTTCGGTTACGGCCTCCGACGGTCGGGGCTTGCGCCGGCTGGCCGACCAGTGCGGCAAGGACTTCCAAGGGGGGATGGTTCTGTACGCAGGCCTCAATACGGTCACGGTTGGCGACCCAAGCATCCTTGCGGTGCCGCTCACGGAGCTTTGGGAACGCTAGATCGTCCATGCCGGACTGGAGTTACTGATATGAGCCTGGACAACGTCACGCCGGGTCGCGACGTGCCGCGGGACATCAACGTGGTCATCGAGATCCCGATGAACGCCGAGCCGGTGAAGTACGAGGTGGACAAGGCGACCGGCGCCATCTTCGTGGATCGCGTGCTGAGCACCTCCATGCGCTACCCGTGCAACTACGGCTACGTGCCGAAGACGCTATCGGGCGACGGCGACCCGGTGGACGTCCTCGTGGTGATGCCGCTGCCGCTCGTGCCCGGCTGCGTCATCCGCTGCCGGCCGATCGGCATGCTGGCGATGGACGACGAGGCGGGCGTCGACACCAAGGTGATCGCCGTGCCGGTCGACAAGGTGTTTCCGACCTACCGCAAGGTGAAGGCGGTGAGCGCGCTCCCCGAGCTCACGCGCGGGCGCATCGCGCACTTCTTCGAGCACTACAAGGACCTGGAGAAGGGCAAGTGGGTCAAGGTGCGCGGCTGGAAGGACGCGAAAGCCGCGCAGAAGGAGATCGTGGACGGCGTGCGCCGCTTCAGCCGGACGCCCGCGAAGGATCGCCCGAAGTTCTAGCCCAGTAGGCGAAGGTGCCGCGCACGATCGCGGGCTGCAGCAGGAACGCGCGCGCTTCCTCGGCGAGCGCGGGGGCCACTTCCCTGACTCCGCCGGCCGCCATGGCGCGCAACTGCATGCGCGCCGCGCGCTCGAAGAATACCGCGAGGTAGGTCGCTTCCTCCACGCTCGCGCCCGCGGCAAGCAGGCCGTGGTTCGCGAGCAGGATCGTCTTCGCCTCGCCGAGCGCGCCTGAGATGATGCGCCCTTCGTCGTCCGCCACCGGCACGCCGGGCCATTCCGGCAGGTGCGCGGTGCCATGGAGCATCGCCGAATCCATATGAATGGTCTTCAGGGCCTTGCCGGTGCTGGCAAGCGCTGAAGCGTGCGGAGCGTGCGTATGAATAACGGCTTGGACATCGGGGCGCTTCCGATAGATCCAGATGTGGAAGCGCACTCCCGGGTTCGGCCGGCCGCCGCGCAAGGGCTGGAGATCCTCGTCGACGAGCACCATGCGCTCGGCGGTCGCCTCGTCGAAGCCGTAGCCGAACTGCAGCGTCCACCATGTGCCCGGCTTCGGGCCGCGCGCGGTGACCTGGCCGGCGAGGCCCGACTCGTGCCCCTCCTTCGCGAGGATGCGGCAGGCGGCGGCGAGCGCCTCTTCCGGGGGATGCTGCAGGAGCGGGAGGTCCTGGTCCATCTCGCGGCTCACCCGGTCGAGGAAATGCTGCTTCCCCAGCTCGTTCATCGCATCAGCCCGGGGAGGAAGAGGGAGATCGCAGGGAAGGCGATCAGGAGGGCGAGGCGGACGCAATCGGCGGCGATGAAGGGCAGGACCCCGTAGAAGATGGTGCGGGTCTGGACCTGGGGCAGCAGCGTGTTCAGCACGAACAGGTTCATGCCGACCGGCGGGCTGATGAGGCCGATCTCGACCACCACGACGATCAGCACGCCGAACCAGATCGGGTCCACGCCCAGGCTGACGACGAGCGGGAAGAACACCGGCACCGTGAGGAGGATCATCGAGAGCTCCTCCATCGCCGTGCCGAGCAGCACGTAGATGGCCATGATGACGCCGACGACGACGACCGGGCTGACGCCGAGCTCCTTGACGAAGTCCTTGAGGTCCGAGGGCATCGAGGTGATGTTCACGAACTCGGCGAACATCAGCGCGCCGATGAGGATGAGGAACAGCATCGCCGTCGTACGCGCGCTCTCGACCAGCGCCTGGTAGAGCCCTTTCAGGGTGAGCGAACGGCGCGCGATGGCGAAGACCATCGCGCCGAACGCGCCGACGCCCGCGCCTTCCACCGCGGTGAAGACCCCGCCGTAGATGCCGCCCATCACCAGGACGAAGAGCGCGATCACGCTCGTGATGCCCTTGTAGACGAGCGACAGGCCGAAGACCGCGAGCGCGCCCAGGACCGCCGCGTCGTCGGACTTCGCCCAGCCGAACTGCACGCTGCCGACGATGGCGACCCCGACCGCGGCGAACCAGCCGACGCCTTCGAGCGTGGCGAAGCGCTCCTTCCAGGTCAGGCGCTCTCCGCGCGGCCCGGCCTTGGGATCTCGCCAGGTGATGTAGTACACGGCAAGGCAGAGGAGCAGCACCGCGAGGATGCCCGGGAGGATCCCGGCGGCGAACAGCTTGCCGATGCTGGTGCCGGTCATGATCCCGTAGATCACCATGATGGTGGAGGGCGGGATCAGGATGCCGAGCGTGCCGCCGGAGGCGATGGCGCCGGTGGCGAGGGCGTCGGAATAGCCGAACCTCTTCATCTGCGGGTAGGCCACCTTGGCGAACGTCGCCGCGGTGGCGATCGACGAGCCGCAGATCGCGCCGAAGCCGCCGCAGCCGACGATGGTCGCCATGGCGAGGCCGCCGCGCAGGTGGCCGATGAACGCGTAGGCGGTCTTGAACAGCTCCTGCGACATGCCGGCGCGCGTGACGAAATTGCCCATCAGGATGAACAGCGGGATGACCGAGAGGGTGTAGTTGCGCCCGGTTTCGTAGACCTTGGTCTGCACGGTGGCGAAGGCCGCGTTCCAGCTCCAGTCGCGCATGTACGCGTAGCCGACGATGCCGACCACCGCCATCGCGAATGCGATCGGCAGGCGCAGGAAGGCGAGCACCAGCATCGCGCCCAGGCCGACGAGGGATTCGGTCATCGCCTCAGGCCGTGCCCTGCGGGCCGCGGCGGGCGAGCGGGGAGAAGATCTTGACCACGTGGATGGCGCCGGTCAGCGCGGTCATCGCGGCCATGAAGTACACGAAGGGGCCGATGGCGATGCGCAGGACGTCGGTCGTGTCGCCGTAGCCGGCGATCTTTCCGGCCTTGATCCACACCTGCCAGGTGAGGAAGGCCATGAGTGCGGCGCAGATGCCGTGCATGATGCGCATCCACAGGTCGGCCACGCGCTGCGGCAGGATCCGGTCGATGAAGTCCATGGTGACGTGCTCGTCGGCATGCGAGACGAGCGGCACGCCGGCGAAGATCAGCACGAGGAGCAGCAGCTCGGTCACCTCGAACCCGCCGCGGATGGGCCGGTTGAGGAGGTAGCGCGCCACTACGTCGACGAACGTCAGCAGCATCATGCCGAGCAGCAGGATCGACGCGGCCACCCCGAGGACGGCGTCGGCCTGCCTTTCCCACTTGTGTTCGGGCGCGTTCACAAAATAAAAGGGCGCGGTCGGAACCGCGCCCTTATCTTAGTGTATTTGCTGCGCTACTTCCCGGCCGCCACCTTCTTCAGCTCGGCGCGGAACTCGGCCAGGATCGCCCGTGCGTTGACCCCCTTTGCGCTCGCGGCCTTGATCCACTCCTCGATGATCGGGCCGGCCCGCTTCTGCGCCTCGGCGCGCATCGCGGCATTCGCGTTCACCACGTTCGCCCCGGCGGCCTTGAGAGCGCTCAGGCCGACCTGGTCGGCCTTGTCCCACGACTGGCCGTTGCTGCGCGCGGCGTACTCGCCGGCGTGCTTCTCGATGATCGCCTGGTCCTGCTTGGGGATCTTGTTCCACTTGTCCTCGTTCATGAAGAAGCCGAACGACGAGCTGTAGAGGCCGCCCGGGAAGACCGTGGCCTGGCCGATCAGCTTGTCGAGCTTGAACGAGACGATGGACTCGAACGGGAAGAACACGCCGTCGGCGACGCCCGAGTTGAGCAGCTCGTAGGATTCCGGGGCCGGCTTGACGAAGGCGGACGCGCCGAGCGCGTTGGCCGTCTTCTCGGCGATGCCGCCGCCGGTGCGGATCTTCAGGTTCTGGAAGTCCGACATCGCCTTGACCGGCTTCTTGGTGAACATCTGGCCCGGGCCGTGCGTCCAGACCGCGAGCAGCTTCACGCCCTTGTACTCGCCCATCTTGTGGAAGTGCTTCCAGTGGATGCGCGAATAGGCGACCGAGTTGACCTCTGCCGTGTCGCCGGCGCCGGGCAGCTCTGCCATCAGGGGGAAAATGTGCCGCGCCGGCGTGTAGCTCGCCGTCACGTAGGACAGGTCGACCAGGCCGTCGCGCACCGCGTCGAAGGTTCCGGGCGGCGCGGCGGGCGCCTTGGGCAGCGACTGGAACTTGACGCGGCCGTTCGTGGCTTTTTCCACGTCGGCAGCCCAGTTCTGCTGCCACAGGGTCAGGTGGTGCGTCGGCGGGACCCACGACGAGAACGTGAGCGGGGCCTGCGCCTGCGCCGGGAGCGCCGCGACGAGCGCGGCGAGCGCGCCGATCAGCGCGGCATTGCGTTTCGGGAATGAAATCATGAACTCCTCCTCTGAACCTCTAGTGTACAGCCTTCGATCCGTCGAATGTTTGCGCCGCCGCGCGTTGAACTTCGATCGGGCTTTCGCTACGATTTGCGCCGGAGGGGCGCGCATGCCATCGGTGGTCACCAAGTCCGACCTCGTGCAGGTCGCGGCGAAAGCCGGCAATGTCAGCAAGGCGGCGGCGGGCGAGGCGGTCAACGCGCTGTTCGACGCCATCGTCCAGAACGTCGCGAAGGGCAACCGCGTGACCGTGGTGGGCTTCGGCACGTTCCTGCCGCGCAAGCGCAAGGCGCGCGCCGGGCGCAGCCCGCTCAACGGCAAGGAGATCAGGATCCACGCCAAGACGCTCCCCGCGTTCGCCGCGGGGCAGGGCTTCAGGGAAGCGGTCGACAAGAAGTAAGCTTCAGGTTCGGCGCGCAGTTCCTTGTTTTTTCCGGGGATTGCCAAGCCCGGGGAGGATAGGCAGAATCGCGTAGCACGATTTTTGCCTATGGACCGCCCGCTCATTCTTTCCCTCGACGCCCACGGTGTTCCGCACCGGTGGATCAGCTGGCAGCAGGCCTGCTTCTACTACGCGAAAAACCTCGTCGCGTGGACGCTCGGCGACGAGACCTTCACCTACTACGGCGGGATCTCGCGCGTCACCGGCGAGCGCTCGAGCATCACCGCGCACTCGATCATCGCGATCAAGGGCAAGGCGCTCGCGGCGAAGGGCTTCAACCAGGTGCCGCCGCTCAACAACCGGGAGCTGTTCCGCCGCGACCGGCACATGTGCGGCTACTGCGGCGGGGAGTTCAACTACTTCCGGCTGACGCGCGACCACATCACGCCGCTTTCCCGCGGCGGCCGCGACACCTGGATGAACGTCGTGACCGCGTGCCGCCACTGCAACGGGCACAAGCGCAACCGCCTGCCCGAGGAGTCCGGCATGCAGCTCCTCTACGCTCCGTACGTGCCGAACAAGGCCGAGTACCTGATCCTCACGAACCGGCGCATCCTCTCCGACCAGATGGAGTTCCTGAAGCAGCACGTCGCGTCCCACTCGCGCCTGGTCCTGTCGCCTGCCTGATTTTTGGCGCAATAGCGGTTTCCGTCTGCTTGAGCGGGACCCGGCCGGGCGGCTGAAGGTCACCGACGACTTCCTGCGCGCGTACTACCTCCGCCCGGAGGTGCATCCGGTGGAGGAGTCGAACGACGCCGAGCACGCGCTGCACGCCTCCCTGATGGCCGATCCGCGGCGTGGCGTTCCCGAGCAGGAGCTTCTCCAGGTGAAGGACGAGGACGCGATCCACAACTACCGGGTCGTGCTGCGGTTCCGGGACCGGCTCGTCGAGGCCGGAACCGTGGAAGGCTGCTACATGGGCCTGTTCAAGGGGCCGGTCGACATCCCGCCGATGTTCATCGAGCAGCTCGTTCACGTCATCCTGCGCAACATCCTCGACGGCTGCGACGATCCGCTGCGCCTGCGCGCCGCGGAGCTGTTCTTCCGCGAGCAGAAGGCGACCATCCAGGACGGGCACGTCCTGCTCGCGGATGCGGAGACCGTCGAGATGCACGCTTCCGGAAACAAGTTCGGCAGCATCGGCCGGCTGATCGTCGAGGCGCAGGGCGACCTCGCCAAGGTGGACCTCGACGTCCTCGACCGCGCGAACGCCGCCCTCTACTGGGAGCGCGAGTCGCGCCACGACACGGTGATCAGCCTCACCTACGGCCGGCCCGCGCTGGACGCCTTCTGCCGCGTGATCGAGGCCTGGGTTCGCCATTTCCGCGCCCTCGGCGTGAAGGCGCAGCCCCTGCGGCAGATCGACGAGCATCCCTGGGCGTGGCACGCCGGCCTGGATGCCGAGGCGACGGGAATCCTGAACGACCTGTGGGCGGGAACGCAGGTGGAGCAGGGGCGCATGCGCAGGATCCTGTCGCTCTTCGCGATGCGCTTCGACGACCCGGCCGCGATGCGCCAGGACATCGCCGGGCGCAACGTCTACCTCGCGCTCGCCGCGGACGAGGAGGGCGTCGTGAAGATGAAGCCGCAGAACCTGCTGCTCAATCTTCCGCTGAATGAAGCCTGAATACTGGGATCGCGCCCGGCGCGCGCTGGGCCGCCGGGATCCCGTCCTGCGCGCCGTGATCAAGGCGCACCCGGGCGTCTACATGCAGCCGCGCGGCGAGCCCTTCTTCACGCTCGCGCGCGCGATCGTCGGCCAGCAGATCTCGGTGAAGGCGGCGCAGAGCGTCTGGAACCGCTTCGAGGCCTGCGTCGGCAAGGTGACGCCGGCGAACGTACTGGAGCAGAAGCGGCCCGCGCTGCGCGCCTGCGGCTTCTCGGATCGCAAGGTGGAGTACGTCGCCGACCTCGCGCAGCACTTCGTGGACGGCCGAATCCACGTCCACAAGTGGCCGGAGATGGACGACGAGGCGATCATCGGCGAGCTCACCGAGGTGCGCGGCATCGGCCGCTGGACCGCCGAGATGTTCCTGATGTTCAACCTGCTGCGCCCGGACGTCTTTCCCCTCGACGACCTGGGGCTGCAGAAGGGAATCCGCGTCGCCTACTACAAAGGGCGCAAGGTCTCGCTGCGCACCATGCGGCGGCACGGGGAAGGCTGGCGGCCCTGGCGGTCCGTGGCCACCTGGTACCTGTGGCGCTCGCTGGACCCGGTCCCGGTCGAATACTAGGGCAGGGGTAGAATCGCCCCCCGAATGAAGACCACCTTCCTCGAGTTCGAGCAGCCGATCGCGGAGCTCGAGAACCGCATCGAGGAGCTGCGCTTCGTGCAGGACGACTCGGCGGTCGACATCTCCGAGGAGATCCAGCGCCTTGCCAAGCGCAGCCAGGTGCTCACCAAGGAGATCTACGGCAAGCTCACGCCGTGGCAGATGGCGCAGGTGGCGCGCCACCCGCAGCGGCCGTACACGCTCGACTACGTCGGGATGCTCTTCACGCACTTCGAGGAGCTGCACGGCGACCGGGTCTTCTCCGACGACCCGTCGATCGTTGCCGGCCTCGCGCGCTTCAGCGGCGAGGCCTGCGCGGTGATCGGGCACCAGAAGGGCCGCGACACGAAGGAGAAGATCCTGCGCAACTTCGGCATGCCGCGGCCCGAGGGCTATCGCAAGGCGCTGCGCGTGATGAAGCTCGCCGAGAAGTACGGGCTGCCGGTCTTCACCTTCGTCGACACCCCGGGCGCGTATCCCGGCATCGACGCGGAGGAGCGCGGCCAGTCGGAGGCGATCGGCCGCAACCTGTTCGAGATGGCACGCCTGCGCACCCCGGTGGTCGCGACGGTCATCGGCGAGGGCGGCTCGGGCGGCGCGCTGGCGATCGCGGTCGCCGACATCGTGATGATGATGCAGTACGCGACCTACTCGGTCATCTCGCCGGAGGGCTGCGCCTCGATCCTCTGGCGCAGCGCCGACATGGCGCCCGAGGCCGCCGAGGCGCTCGGCATCACCTCGAGCCGCCTGAAGACGCTCGGCCTCATCGACAAGATCGTCGCCGAGCCGCTGGGCGGCGCGCACCGGGACCCGCAGGCGGCGGGGCAGTCGCTGCGCAAGGCGCTCGCCGAAGCGATCAAGCAGCTCCAGGAGAAAAAGCCGCGCCAGCTGGTGGAGGAGCGCCTCGAGCGGCTGATGGGCCATGGCAAGTTCAAGGAAACCGCGGAGCGCTGATCCGGCCGGCGCCGCAGGCGCCTTCCTGGCGGGCGTTCCCCTCGCGAAGAAGCGCGTTGCCGTCGGGCTCTCGGGCGGCGTGGATTCGGTCGTCCTGCTCCACGTCCTCGCCGCGCTGCGCAAGCAGCACGCCTTTTCTCTTTCCGCCGTTCACGTGCATCACGGGCTGAGCGCGAATGCCGGCCGCTGGTCCCGCTTCTGTGCCGCTCTGTGCAAATCCCTCCGTGTCCCTCTGCGCGTGAAGCGAGTGCGCGTTACAAGGACGGGAGAAGGATTGGAGGCCGCCGCCCGCAAGGCAAGGTACGACGCGTTCCGGGCGATCAAGGCGGATGCGCTGGCGCTCGCCCACCACCTGGACGACCAGGCGGAGACGGTGCTCTTCAACCTCCTGCGCGGCGCCGGCCGGCGCGGCGTGAGCGGGATGCCGCAGCGGGCGCGCCTCGACGGCAAGCTGCTGCTGCGCCCGCTGCTGGAGGTGCCGCGCGCGGCGATCGAGGCTTACGCCCGCGCCGAGGGCCTGCGCTGGGTCGAGGACGAGAGCAATGCCGACGAGTCGCTGACCCGCAACTTCCTGCGCCGCAAGGTGGCGCCGCTTCTTGAGACGCGCTTCCCCCGCTGGCGGGAGGGCGTGGCGCGTGCCGCCCGCCATGCGGCGCGCGGCGAGGCGGATGCCGCGGATCTCCTGCGCGCGTACCTGCGCGGGCAAGGGATGCGCGCGCCGAGCGAGGCACGCCTCGGGGAGATGCTGAAGCAGCTCTGCTCCGGAAGCAGCCGTGCCGCGATCCGCCACGACGGAAAGGTGCTGCGTGCGTATCGCGGTCGCTTGTCCGTCGAGGAGGCGGGCGAGCCCGCCACGTTCGAAGCGCGCCCCTGGAGCGGCGAGCGGCGCGTCGACCTTCCGGTGCTCGGCGGCGCTGTCACATTCCGCCGCGGCGCGCCGGGCCTGGACGCCAGATTGCTGAAGCAGAAGCCTTTTTCGATCCGGGTGCGCAGCGGCGGCGAGCGCCTGCAGCCCGACGCGAAGCGCCCGCGCCGCACGTTGAAGAATCTCTTCCAGGAGGCAGGCGTTCCGCCGCACGAACGAGACCGCCTGCCGCTTCTTTTCTGCGGCGACGAGCTGGTCTGGGTCGCTCGCCTGGGCATCGATGCGCGCTACCAAACCCGCCGCGGCACGGTCCCCGAATGGCGATCTAAGGCCTTGTTTTTACGTAAGTCAACACGCGCCCGTGGTAAACTCGCGGGCTAATTTTCCAGCGCTTACGGAGATTCTTTAATGGCAGTAGAGAGGACCCTTTCGATCATCAAGCCCGATGCAGTGAAGAAGAATGCGATCGGGCAGATCCTGGCGCGGTTCGAGGCGGCGGGCCTGCGCGTCGCGGCGGCGCGCATGATGCACCTTTCGCACCAGCAGGCGGAGGGCTTCTACGCGGTGCACCGCGAGCGGCCGTTCTTCCGCGACCTGGTCGACTTCATGATCTCCGGGCCGGTGCTCGTGCAGGTGCTGGAAGGCGAAGGCGCGATCGCGAAGAACCGCGAGCTGATGGGCGCCACCGACCCGAAGAAGGCGGCGAAGGGGACGATCCGCGCCGATTTCGCCGATTCGATCGACGCGAACGCGGTGCACGGATCCGACGGACCCGACACGGCCCGGCAGGAGATCGGCTACTTCTTCCCGGCGTTCGAGGTGTTCTCCCGTTGAAGCGCAACCTCCTCGACCTGGACGCCGGCGCGCTCGCGCGCGCCTTCGAGGAGCTCGGCGAGAAGCCCTTCCGCGCGCGCCAGGTGCTGCGCTGGATCCACCAGCGCGGCGCCGCCGATTTCGCCTCGATGAGCGACCTGGCGAAGGACCTGCGCGAGAAGCTCGCGCAGGTGGCCTGCATCCGGGCGCCGGTGACCGTGGGCGACACTACCGCGCCGGACGGCACGCGCAAGTGGCTCCTGGCGGTCGATGGCGCCAATGCCGTGGAGGCGGTGTTCATCCCGGAAGCCGAGCGCGGCACGCTCTGCGTGTCGAGCCAGGCGGGCTGCGTCCTCGACTGCGCGTTCTGCGCCACCGGCAAGCAGGGCTTCAACCGCAACCTCTCGACCGGGGAGATCGTCGGCCAGCTCTGGATGGCGAACCGCGAGTTGCGCAGCGAAGCCGATCCGCGCCCGATCTCCAACGTGGTGATGATGGGAATGGGCGAGCCGCTGCTCAACCTGGACGCCGTCGTCCCGGCGCTTCACCTGATGCTCGACGACAACGCGTACGGCCTGTCGCGCCGGCGGGTCACCGTCTCGACCTCCGGCGTCGTGCCCGGCATGGACCGGCTGCGCGACGAATGCCCGGTGGCCCTCGCCGTGTCGCTGCATGCCTCGAACGATGCGTTGCGCGACCGCCTGGTGCCGGTGAACCGCAAGTATCCGATCGCCGCGCTCATCGCGGCCTGCAACCGCTACCTGGACAAGGCGCCGCGCGATTTCGTGACCATGGAGTACGTGATGCTCGACGGCGTGAACGACGCCGACGCCAACGCGCGCGAGCTGGTCGGCCTCGCCGCCCGGGTGCGCTGCAAGTTCAACCTGATTCCCTTCAATCCGTTCCCGCGCTCGGAGTTCCGCCGCTCGCCGCCGGAGCGCATCGCGCGCTTCGCCGACATTCTGCGCCGGGCCGGGCTGACCGTCACCACCCGCAAGACGCGCGGCGACGACATCGCCGCGGCCTGCGGGCAGCTCGCGGGCGACGTGGCCGATCGCACGCGCCGCACCCGCGCCGCAACCATGATCAAAGAGGTGAGGGCATGAGGAGCTTCCTGGCAGTGCTGTGCGCGTCCGCGGTGCACGCGGGCTGCGCGACCGACGGCGCCTCGCCGCCGCCGGAAGGCCCGTCCGTCGCCACCGGCGGGCAGATCGGCGATGCCGACGAGCCGCGCAACCGCGCGAAGCTGCACACGGAGCTCGCGGCGCTGTACTACTCGCGGGGCAACATGGGGGTCGCACTGGAAGAGCTGCGCATCGCGGTCGCGGCCGACGGGACCTATGCGCCGGCGCACGGCATGTTCGGCATCGTCTACCAGGAGCTGAAGGAGACGAAGCTCGCCGAGCAGAGCTTCGAGCGCGCGCTGCGCCTCGCGCCGGGCGACCCGGACCTCAACCACAACTTCGGCCAGTTCCTGTGCCAGAACCAGCGCGAGAAGGATTCGATCAAGTACTTCATGACGGCGGTCAGCAACCCGCTGTACCCGACGCCGTGGCGCTCCTACTCGGCCGCCGGCCAGTGCACGCTGCGCACCAACGACGTCAAGGGCGCGGAGGCGTACTTCCAGCAGGCGCTGAAGCTCGATCCCGACGACCCGCCCGCCACGCTGCAGATGGGCCAGATCCGCTTTCGCCAGGGCAAGCTCGACGAGGCGCGGCGCCTCGTCTCGCGCTTCAACAAGATGGTGAACCCGACCGCCGAGTCGCTCTGGCTCGCGCTGCGCGTCGAGCGCCGGCTCGCCGCGCGCACCTCCGAGGCGAGCTTCGCCACGCAGCTGCGGCGCCGGTTCCCCGACTCGCCCGAGTACCAGGCGCTGCAGCGGGGCCAGTTTGACTGAAGCCGGACCCGGCGAGGCCGCGGCGCTGGGGGTCGGCGCGGCGCTGGCCGAGGCACGCAAGGCGCTCGGCCTGTCGCACCACGACGTGGCGCAGCAGATCAAGTTCATGCCGCGCCAGCTCGAGGCGCTCGAGGCCGAGCGCTTCGAGTCGCTCCCCGGGCCGACGATCGCCCGCGGCATGGTGCGCACGTATGCGCGCTTCCTCAAGCTCGACGCCGACCCGCTCCTCGAGCGCATGGCCGGCCGGGTCGAGGTGCCCGACCCCACGCCGCATCTTTCCGCACGCTTCAGCCAGCCCGTGCCGTTCTCCGACGGCGGGCGCCGCTCGACGTTCTTCTACCTGGCGCTTTCCGCCGGCGTGCTCGCGCTCGCCGGGGGCGTGCTCTACGAATGGCGCCACGAGCGCCCGGTCGCCGCGTTCGTCACGCCGTCCCGGCTGCCCGCCCCGGCCACGCAGACCGCAAGCATCGCAGCGCCGGCGCCGGTCCCCGAGCCGGCGGCGAAGAAGCCCGAGCCGATCGCGAAGAAGCCCGAGCCGGCCGCCCAGAAGCCCGAGCCGAAGGCGGAGGCGCCGGCCCTCCCGGTCGCCGCTACCGCGCCGAAGTCCGTTGCCGGCGCGAACCGCCTGCAGCTGCGCTTCGAGGAAGAGGCCTGGCTCGAGATCACGAACGGCGCCGGGAAACTGCTCGTTTCCTCGCTGCAGCCCGCCGGGACCGAGCGTGTGGTCCATTGCGCGCCGCCGTGCAGCCTGGTCGTCGGCAACGCCTCGAGCGTGAAGATCAGCTACAACGATCGCGAGATCGACCTGCAGCAGCACGCCCGGGCCGACGTCGCCCGCTTTATCCTGAAATGACCCCGGGGAGAAGACCCTCGCGCGCCGTCACGGTCGGCGGCGTCGTCATCGGCGGCGACGCGCCGGTGGTCGTGCAGTCGATGACCAATACCGACACCGCGGACGCCGAAGGCACGGCGCGCCAGGTCGAGGCGCTCGCCCGCGCCGGCTCCGAGCTGGTGCGGATCACGGTGAATTCGCCGGAGGCGGCGGCGCAGGTGGCCGAGGTCCGAGCACGCCTGGACCGCGCCGGCTGCGCCGTGCCGCTGATCGGCGACTTCCATTTCAACGGCCACAAGCTGCTCACCCAGTTCCCGGAATGCGCGCAGGCGCTTGCGAAATACCGCATCAACCCCGGCAACGTCGGGCGCGGCGCGAAGCGCGACGACCAGTTCGCGACCATGATCGAATGCGCGCTGCGCTACGGAAAGCCGGTGCGCATCGGTGTGAACTGGGGAAGCCTCGACCCGGAGCTCCTCGCGCGGGTGATGGACGAGAACGCGCGCCTGTCCGAGCCCCTGGATTCCCTCGAGGTGATGCGCGAGGCGGTGATCCGCTCCGCCCTCGACTCGGCGGCGCAGGCCGAGGCGCTCGGCCTCGCGGCGGACCGCATCGTGCTGTCGTGCAAGATGAGCCAGGTGCAGGACCTGATCGCGGTGTACCGCAGGCTCGCCGCGCGCTGCGACTACGCGCTGCACCTGGGGCTCACGGAAGCCGGCATGGGGAGCAAGGGCATCGTCGCCTCGTCGGCGGCGATGGGCGTGCTCCTGCAGGAGGGCATCGGCGATACGATCCGCATCTCGCTCACGCCCGAGCCGAACGGCGATCGCACACGCGAGGTGCAGGTGGCCCAGGAGCTGCTGCAGACGATGGGCCTGCGCGCGTTCTCGCCCATGGTGAGCGCATGCCCGGGGTGCGGGCGCACCACCAGCACGGAGTTCCAGGAGCTCGCGCAGAAGATCGAGTCCTCTTTGCGGGAGAAGATGCGCGAGTGGAAGACGCGCTATCCCGGGGTCGAGGGCATGCGGGTCGCGGTCATGGGCTGCGTGGTGAACGGGCCGGGGGAGTCGAAGCACGCCGACGTCGGCATCAGCCTGCCGGGCACCAACGAGTCGCCGGTCGCGCCGGTCTACGTCGATGGGCAGAAGACCGTGACCCTCAAGGGCGCGCGCATCGCCGAGGAATTCCAGGCGATCGTCGAGGAGTACGTCGCGCGAAGATATGGCCCGGGTTCTCCTCTCAAGAAAAAAATCCCCATCAAGGCGGTCTAAGGGGCCATGGAGAAAGTAAAGCCTGCCCTCCTGAAGGGCTTCGACCAGGAGTTCCTGCCCGCCGAGCAGCTGCAGTTCAACGCGCTCGTCGACACGATCCGCAGGAGCTTCGAGCTGTTCGGCTTCCTGCCGATCGAGACGCCTTCGGCCGAGCGCAAGGAGATCCTCACCTCCAAGGGCGGGATGGAGAAGGAGATCTACGCCATCACGCGGCTCGCCGGCGACCCGGGCGACGCCGAGGCCTCGCGCGGCGCGCTGCATTTCGACCTCACGGTGCCGCTCGCCCGCTACGTGGCGATGCGCGAGCACCAGCTTGCGTTCCCGTTCCGCCGCTACCAGATCCAGCGGGTCTGGCGCGGCGAGAACCCGCAGGCGAACAAGGGGCGCTTCCGCGAGTTCTACCAGTGCGACATCGATATCATCGGCAAGGGCGAGCTCGGCTACCTCGCGGAGGCCGAGATCCCGAGCGTCATCTACCGCGTGTTCTCGGAAATGGCGATCGGCCCGTTCCGCATCCGCCTCAACAACCGCAAGCTCCTCAAGGGGCTGCTGCGGCACTTCGAAGTGGCGGAGGCAGCGGCGCCGGAGGTTTTCCGCATCCTCGACAAGGCCGACAAGGAAGATGCCTCGAGAATCCGCAGCGACCTTCTGGCGCAGGGCCTTTCGGAATCCACTTCCGCCCAGCTCCTTAGGCTGGTCACGGAAAAGGCACCCATCGACCAGACGCTCGCGCTGCTGAGGGACTACGAGGGAAAGAACGAGCTGGTCGCCAAGGGGGCGCAGGAGCTGCGCTCGGTGGTCCAGGCGATCCGCCAGTTCGACGTGCCCGACGGCGCATTCGGGATCGACCTGGGCGTCATCCGCGGGCTCGATTACTACACCGGGACGATCTACGAGACGACGCTCGTGGATCATCCCGAGCTGGGCAGCATCTGCTCGGGCGGACGCTACGACGACCTGGCGGGCTACTTCACGAACACGAAGCTGCCGGGCGTGGGAATCTCGATCGGGCTGTCGCGCCTGTTCTCGCGCATGAAGGACGCGAACCTGCTCAAGCCGCTCGCGCGGACGCCGGCCGAGGTCCTCGTCACGGTCATGGACCGGCAGCGGGTGGATCGCTACATCAAGCTCGCCAGCCAGCTGCGCGAGGCCGGCATCAACACCGAGCTGTACCTGGAGGAGAAGGCGCTCGGCAAGCAGCTCGAGTACGCCAACAAGAAGAGTTTCCGCCTCGCCGTCGTGGCGGGCGAGAACGAGTTTGGCCGCGACGCGGTGCAGGTCAAGAACCTGCGCACGCAGGCGCAGGCGGAAGTTCCCCTCGCGCACCTCGTAGAATCGGTGCGCGCCGCGCTTAAGGATTGAGAGACATTCATGCCATTGGATCTTGAAGAGCAGGAAAAGGTCGCCGAGCTGCGCGCCTGGTGGACGCAGCACGGGACGCTGATCATGGCGGTGCTGGTCATCGCGACGCTCGCCGCGGCTTCCTGGAGCGGCTGGCACTGGTACCTGCGCAGCCAGTCGGTGGAAGCGAGCGCCCTCTACGAGGTGCTGAGCAAGGCGGCGCAGGACAACGACGCGAAGGGCGTGCGGGACGCGGCCGGCTCCCTGGTGGAGTCGTACCCGCGCACCCTCTACGCCTCCATGGGCGCGCTTCTGTCTGCGCGCTACCACTTCGACCGCAACGACCTGAAGACCGCCCGGGCGCAGCTCGAGTGGGTGGTCGAGCGCTCGCCCTCGGAGGAGCTTCGCGACCTGGCGCGCCTGCGGCTCGGCGCGGTGCTCCTGGACGAGAAGGCGTATGACGAGGCGCTGAAGGTGGCGGAGGCGCCGCACGGCGCCGCGTTCGATGCCCAGTTCGCCGCGCTCAAGGGCGACGTGCTCGTCGCGAAGAACGAGGCCGCCGGCGCCCGGGACGCCTATCGCGTCGCGCTGGAGAAGGCCGGCAAGGAGGAGCGCGCGTTCCGCGAGAGCGTGCGCATGCGCCTCGAGGGGCTGGGCGGATGAGGCGGCGCGGCGCCCTGGCGCTCGCCCTGGTCGCGCTCTCGCTCGCGGGCTGCGCGAATCCGTTCCGCTCCAGCGGCCCGAAGCCGGCGGAGCTTCCCGAGCTGTCCAATCCGCGCGAGGTCAAGCTGCTGTGGTCGGCGAGCGTCGGCGGCGCGGAGCGGTTCATTTTCTCTCCCGCGGTCGCAGGGGACGCGGTCTACGCCGCCTCGCGCGACGGCAGCGTCGTGCGCCTGGAGGCCGGCGCCGGCAAGGAAGCGTGGCGGGTCTCCGTGGGGACGCAGCTCTCGGCGGGCGTGGGCGCAAACGCGACCACCGTGGTCGTCGCCACGGAGGAGGGCGAGGTCATCGCGCTCGAGGCCGCGGGCGGCAAGGAGCGCTGGCGCGCACGGGTGTCGAGCGAGGTGCTCGCGGCGCCCGCGGTGGGCAACGGGCTGGTGCTGGTGCGCAGCGTCGACAACCGCGTCTTCGCGTTCGGCGAGCAGGACGGCCGGCGCCGCTGGCTCTACCAGCGCTCGCCCGCGACGCTCGTCGTGCGCACGCCCGCCGGCATCACGCTGGAAGGCGAGACGGCCTACATCGGCTTCGCCGGCGGCAGGCTGGTCGCGCTGGCGCTTGCCAACGGCGGCGTGCGCTGGGAGGCGACCGTCGCGCTGCCCAAAGGCGCGACGGAGCTCGAGCGCGTCACCGACGTGGTCGGCGATCCGGCCGTCCAGGGGCGCGAAGTCTGCGTCGCGGCCTACCAGGGCCGCGTCGCGTGCTATGAGACCGCTTCCGGCCGCCAGCTCTGGGCGCGCGACCTGTCTTCCCTGAGCGGCGTCGGCCTGGACGCGCGCTACGCCTATGTCAGCGACGAAAAGGGCGCGATCCACGCCCTCGACCGCACGAACGGCCGCTCCGCCTGGAAGCAGGACCGCCTGTTCCTGCGCCAGCCCTCCCAGCCTCTCCCGGTCGGCGTCGCTGCGGCGGTGGGAGACTTCGAGGGCTACGTGCACTTCCTTGCGCGGGATTCCGGCGCCTTCCTGTCCCGCTATGCGACCGATCGCGGGGCGATTCGCGCCGCGCCCGTGCCGCTGCCGAACGGCTTCCTCGTGCAGACCCTGAACGGCGGCCTCTTCGCCCTTGCGCCGTGAAGCCGGTCATCGCCCTGGTCGGGCGGCCCAACGTCGGGAAATCGACCCTCTTTAACCGGCTGACCAAAAGCCGCGACGCCATCGTCCACGACGTGCCGGGCGTGACGCGCGACCGGCACTACGGCGAGGGCCGCGCCGGGGATCGCGCTTTCATCGCCATCGACACCGGCGGCCTGGAGCCGGCCGCCGCCGAGGGCATCTTCGCCGAGATGGCGCGCCAGGCCGAGCAAGCGATCGCCGAGGCCGACGCGGTGGTGTTCGTCGTCGACGGGCGCGCCGGGCTCATGCCTGGGGACCGCGCCATCGCCGAGCGCCTGCGCAGGATCCGCACGCCGCTGCGCGTCGCGGTGAACAAGGCGGAGGGCATGCAGCCCGACACGGCGATCGCAGAGTTCCACGAGCTCGGGCTGGGCGAGCCGGCCGCGATCTCGGCCTCGCACGGAGAGGGCGTGGGCGAGCTGCTCGAGGCCGTCCTCGCGCCCTTTCCCTCGCGACGCGAGGCGGAGGAGAAGGACGAGGGCCATCCGCGCGTCGCGATCGTCGGCCGGCCGAACGTCGGCAAGTCGACGCTCATCAATTCCATCGTCGGCGAGGAGCGCGTGATCGCCTTCGACCAGCCCGGCACCACGCGCGACCCCATCGAGGTCCCGTTCGAGCGCGCCGGGCGGCGCTACACGCTGATCGACACGGCGGGCGTGCGGCGGCGCGGCCGCACCGGCAGCCCGGTCGAGTTCTTCTCCATCGTCAAGGCGCTGCAGGCGATCGAGGCGGCCAACGTCGCGATCCTGCTGCTCGACGCCGCGGACGGAGTGACCGAGCAGGACGCGCACGTCGCCGGCTACATCCTCGAGCGCGGGCGTGCCGTCGTCATCGCGGTCAACAAGTGGGATGCGACGAACGAGGAGGGGCGCCGCCGCATCAAGGCGGAGCTCCCCTGGAAGCTCGGCTTCCTCGCCTTCGCCGAGACGCACTTCATCTCCGCGAAGGAGGGCAAGGGCCTTGCGCCTTTGCTGCGCGCCGTCGACGGCGCCTATGCCGCGGCGATGGCCAAGCTGCCGACGCCCCGGCTGACGCGCGCCCTGATGGCGGCCGTCGAGCGCCAGGCGCCGGCCAAGGTAGGCCTGGTGCGGCCCAAGCTGCGCTACGCGCACCAGGGCGGCATGAACCCGCCGCGCATCGTGATCCACGGCAACGCGCTCGACCGCGTATCCGACGCCTACAAGCGCTACCTCGAGCACTTCTTCAGCAGCGAGTTCCAGCTGGTGGGCACGCCGATGCGCATCGAGTTCCGCTCCGGGCGCAATCCGTTCGCGACCAAGGGTGGCAAGCTGCCCTCGGGAAAGCCGCGCGCGCTCCAGCAGGCGAAGGACCAGCGCCGGGGTTACGTGAAGAAGAAGAAGTGAAGCACGCGGCCCGGGGCAAGCGCCCCCAGGCCGGCGCCGACCAGCCCGAGGTACGTGCCGACCATGAAGCCCTGGTGCGCGCGCACGTTTCCGCGCCGGATGAAGAAGACGGCGCAGGCGAGCGAGACCAGGACCCAGAGCGAGAGCAGATGGATCCACGAGAAGGCGCCGTTGCGCGTGATCCAGAAGGAGGAGATCGCCACGACCAGCATCAGCGCGCCCCAGCTGCGGCCGAGCGCCTTGTGGACCGCCGTGCCCTTGCGCAGGAACAGGACCGCGACGCCCACGCCCAGCGCCGCGAGAGCGGCAGAAAGATGCAGCGCGATCACCGGAGTGCCGCGACGAGCGTAAAGGCGGCCAGGTGGTGCAGCAGGGCGACGAAGGCGGCGCTCATTTGACGGATCCAATGCTTAAGTTGACAATGACCACATTACGATACCGGACTAATGTTACCAATGTCAACATCAAGGCGAAGCAAGCGCGCGTACCACCACGGGGACCTGCGGGCCGAGATCCTGCGCGCCGCGGGAGAGCTCCTGGAAAAACAGGGCTCTGACGCCGTTCTGCTGCGCGAGGTGGCGCGGCGCGCGGGGGTTTCCCACACTGCTCCCTACCGCCATTTCGACAGCCGCGAGGCGCTGCTTGCGGCGCTCGCCGCCGAGGGATTCCGGGAGTTCGGGCGGCGGGTGAACTCGGCCGCGGGGCCGGCGATGGGCGAAGCGTACGTGGGGTTTGCGCTCGAGCGGCCGCAGTTGTTCCGGCTGATGTTCGGCGGGGTGTTCAGGCTGGGCAGCGATCCGTCGCTCGCGCTCGCCGCGAAGGGCGCGTACGAAGGGCTGGTGGCGGCGTTTCGCGCCCGGCGCGAGGTCGCGGATCCCCAGCTTGCGGCGGCGGCAGCGTGGTCGCTCGTGCACGGGCTTTCCCAGCTGCTGCTCGACGGGCATTTCCCCGAGGCGACCGCGGACGGCAAGGCCCGCGCGGAGTTCGTGCGCCGCGTGATGGGGACGGTGCGCTTCGCCGCCGCGCCGGCTCAGCGCATCGCGTAGGGCGCGAAGTCGGCGACGCAGGCCGCGAGGTCCTTCTCCCCGTGGCAGCGCAGGGCGCGGAAGGCCGGCCTGCCCGCCGCCTCGCCGAGCGCCTCCTTGTGCTCGCGCCACAGCGCAGTGGCGCGCTCCGGCTGGCCGAGCGCAACGCGCCCGGCCATGGCCGCGAGGAGGAGGTACTCGCGTGCTTCCGCCCCGGCGGGGCGCTCGCTCGCGAGCAGGCGCCCGGCGATCTCGGCCATGCGGGTCGCGTCGCGCCCGCCGACGGCGCGAAAGAGCGCCAGCCACTGGCGCTGGAACTCGTGCAGCTCGCCGAAGCAGGGGGCGCGCGCGATGCGAAACCAGATCGCGCTCACGTCGTCGCTCGCCAGGAACGGATTGACCGCCTTCGCGAGGCGCAGCGCCGCGCGCAGCCAGACGTCCAGGTCGCGCGGCTCGCGGCACTCGATCAGCCGCAGCTTGACCAGCTCGAGGTCCTGCTGCAGCTGCGTCGGGATGTCGTCGGGCGCGGGCGGGCGCGGCGCCAGCAGGAAGTCGCGCGCATACCAGGCGCGCCGGGTGTTCTCGACGCGCTCGAAGGCGTACGCGCCCTGGAAGAGCGGGTTGACCGCGCGCTTGCTGCGCGAGGGCTCGAGCAGCTCGAGGACGGGCACCTCGGCGTTCAGGAGGGCCACGAGCGAGGTCGCGCTGCGCTCCATGAAGCGGTGCCGCGCGGCGTTCAGGTCGAGCACCGGCGCGTAGTCGGAGTTCGCCGGCATGCCGTAGCTTGCGAAGAGCGGCTCCAGCGTGGCGCGGCTGCCGAGGTAGCGCGCATCGAGGTCGCCAGCGGTCAGGACGTGCGTGGTCCAGAGCTCCTTCGCCACGCCGGGATGCTCGAACACCGCGGCCTGCGGGGGCAGCGGGACCGGCGCGGCGCCGGCGACGATGAGCAGATCGTGATCGCTGGGCGCGAAGACCGCGTAGTGCGGAAACACCTCGCCGAGCGCGCGCATCACCGTGGCGACCAGCGAGGGATCGATCTCGTAGAGCTGGAACCACTGCACGAGCAGGCCGCCCTCGGCGAGGTGCGCGCGCACGCGCTGGTAGAACTCGCGCGTGAAGAGGCCCGACACGCCGCTGACCCAGGGATTGGACGGCTCGGAGATGATCAGGTCGTAGCGGCGGTCGCGCGCGGCGAAGAAGGTCTTCGCGTCGTCGATGACGAGGGTGCCGCGCGGGTCGGCGAACGCGCCGCTGTTGCGCGGCATGAAGCCGCGCGCCGCCTGCGCCATGGCCGCCTCGATCTCGATCGTCTCGACCTGCTCGATCGCGAGGCTTTGCAACAGCGTGTGCGTGGTGAGCCCGGTGCCGATGCCGATCACCGCGGCGCTGCGCGTATCCGGCTTGAGGGCGAGCGGCAGCGCGGCGGTCAGGACCATCGTGATCTCGTCGGAGCCGCGCTCGGCGGCCGGATCCATGTTGATGGAACCGTCGGACTTGCCGTTGGTGCGCAGGCTGGTCGCGGTCTCGTACTGCACGAGGTGCACGGTCGCGGTCTTGCCATCGCGGGCGTAGAGCACCTTCGCGTCGCGCGAGGCGGCCAGCTCGCCGTGGCGGAACACGCCTGCCGTCATCTTGTTGGCGTCGAGCTCGACGAACAGGGCGAGCGCAACGAGAAGCGTGGCGCAACCCGCCGCCGCGGCGCCCAGCGCACGCCGCGAGGTGCCGGCCGAGGCGAGCAGCAGCAGCCCGAGGCCGGCATCGACGAAGGCGCCCGCGAGCAGCGTCCCCTTCAGGCCGAGCAGCGGCAGCCCGAGGTGCACGGCCAGGACGACGCCGGCGATCGCGCCGAGCGTGTTGGCGGCGTAGATCTGGCCGATCGCCGCCTCGCCCGCCCCGCGGCGCAGCAGCGCGCCGGTCAGCAGCGGCAGGGTCATGCCGGCGAAGAAGGTGGCCGGCAGCATGATCAGCGCCGCGACCGCGGCGCCGCCCGCGTTGAAGAGCAGGTACCCCGCCTCGCTGCGGGCGAGGCCCTGCATGAGCGCTTCCATGAGGCCGAAGGTCAGGTCGTAGAAGGGCAGCGTCGCGGCGGCTGCGGCGGCCATCGCCAGCTGGACCCCGCCGAGCAGGCGCTCCGGAGAGCGCGTGGCATCGACGCGGCGGCGCACCGCGAGGCCGCCGAGCGCGAGGCCCAGGATGAACGTCGCGAGCATCAGCTCGAACGCATGCGTCGAGGCGCCGAGCACCAGCGAGAGCATGCGGATCCAGCTGATCTCGTAGACGAAAGAGGCGAGCCCGGTGAGGAACGCCACGGCGAGGAGCAGGCGCGCGGCCGCCGGCGCGTACGCCGGCGCAGGGGACAGGACGCGCTCGGCGGGTCGCGCGAGCAGCCAGACGGCGACGGCGAGCGCGAGGTTCACGGCGCCGGCGAAGCGCAGCGTGCCGGGCAGCGCGAGCGCTTCCACGAGGACGAAGCCGCTCGCCAGGACGCCCAGCGCCGCGCCGAGGCTGTTCGTGAAGTAAAGCATCGCGACCGACTCGCCGGCGGCAGCCGGGTGGGCGCGCGCGAGCCCGGCGCTCATCAGCGGAAACGTCATGCCCAGCAGCACGGACTGCGGCACGATGAGCGCGCCCGAGAGGGCGAGCTTCGCCGCGAGGACCGGCGTGTCCGCCCCGAGCGCGGGAAGCAACGCCGCGTACGCCCAGTCCGTGACGGCCACGAAGCTGGCATGGAAGACGAGCGCGAGCAGGCCGATGGCGCCCTCGATCAACGCGTAGGCGCGCAGCGGGTTCGCGATGCGCGCGGAGTAGCGCCCCGCGAGCCAGGCGCCGCCGGCAAGGCCGCCCATGAATACCGCGAGCACCAGCGACTGCGCGTAGGCCGCGTGGCCGAGGAACAGCTTCAGGTAATGCGTCCAGATCGACTCGTAGATCAGGCCGGCGAAGCCGGAGAAGACGAAGACGAGATAGAAAAGGCCGCGCGGCATCGGGGCGATGCTAAGTTAAGTGGGATGGGCGTGCCATTCCTCCGCTTCCCCGCGCTGCCGGCCCGCCTCGGCGCGTTCTACTTCGCCTTCTTCGCGTACGCTGCCGCGTACGTCGCGTATTTTCCGCTCTACCTGGCGGGCCGCGGCCTGGACGCGGGCGAGATCGCCTTCGTCCTCGCCCTGCCGCAGCTCGCACGGATCTTCGCCCCCGCGGCGTGGGGGTGGCTGGCCGACCGCACCGGGGCGCGCGGCGGCATCGTGGCGTTCTCCTGCGCGAGCATGGCCGCCTGCTTCGCCGTGCTGCCGCTCGTCGAGGCCTCGTCGATCGCGCTGCTCATCGCCGTGACCGGCGTCGTCTCCGCAGGCGCGCTGCCGCTCGTCGAGGCGATCGCCCTGGGCATCCCGGGCGGGCCGGCGCGCTACGGGCCGATCCGGCTGTGGGGCTCGGTCGGCTTCATGGCGGTGGTGCTGGGCGGCGGCGCCTGGCTCGACTTCTTCCCGATCGCGACGCTTCCCCCCGCGCTGGTGCTTTTCGCGCTCGCCTCGCTGCTCGCCGCGGCCGGCCTGCCGGGCGGGAAGCGGCAGGCCGCCACCGCGCTCGCGCCGGCGACGCTGACGCCGGCTGCCTGGGCGGTTCTGGGCGCGGGCTTCTGCATGGCGGCCGCGCACGGCGCGCTCTATGCGTTCCTCACGCTGCATCTGCAGGAGCAGGGATACCGCGGGGCGACGATCGGCGTGCTCTGGACGCTCGGCGTGGCGGCCGAGATCGCCGTCTTCTATTACCTGCCGCAGCTCCTGCGGCGCTACGCCCTGTCGACGCTGCTCCTTTTCAGCTTCGCCTGCGCGGTCGTGCGGTTCCTCGGCATCGCATGGGCCGCATCGTCCCTCGCGCTCCTCGTGCTCGCCCAGCTGCTGCACGCCGCCACCTTCGGCGCCTTCCATGCGGCGTCCATCGCGGCGATCCACCGCGTGTTTCCCGAGGCGGCGCACGCCCGGGGCCAGGCGCTGTTCTCCAGCGCGTCGTACGGCGCGGGCGGCGCCTTCGGTGCCCTCCTGGCCGGGCAGGCGTGGCAGGCGGCGGGCGCCGGGCTCGCGTTCTCGCTGGCTGCGCTGATGGGACTGGCGGGCGCGCATTTTGCATACCGACTCCGGCGAGCGGGTCTCTGAGACGAGGAGCGTCATGCGCAAGTTCGCGGGTTGGGTAGGCATGGTCCTGGTGGCGGGTTGCCAAAGCGTGGAGACGACGCAGCCCGGCGTGGTCGGCGTGGACCGGGACCAGCGGATGATGGTCTCGGCCGAGGACATGGAAGCGGGCGCGGCGAAAGCCTACGCGCAGATGATGGCGCAGGCGCAGCAGAAGGGCGCGCTCGACCGCAACCCGGCCCAGGTGCAGCGGGTGCGCGGGATCACGCAGCGGCTCGTCCCGCACACGGCCGCCTTCCGCCCGGACGCGGCGAAATGGCCCTGGGAAGTGCACGTCGTGTCCATCGACGAAGTGAACGCCTGGTGCATGCCCGGCGGCAAGATGGCCATCTATACCGGTCTCATCGAGAAGCTGCAGGCGACCGACGACGAGATCGCCGCGGTGATGGGCCACGAGATCGCCCATGCCCTGCGCGAGCACTCGCGGGAGCGCGCGTCGCGACAGATGGGCACGCAAATGGCGGTGGGCATCGCCGGGGCGCTCTTCGGCATCGGCGACCTGGGACAGAGCCTGGGAAACGTGGTCGCCGACGTGACGCTCAACCGTCCGAACTCGCGCACGCAGGAAGTGGAGGCCGACCGCATCGGCGTCGAGCTGGCGGCGCGCGCCGCATTCGATCCGCGCGCGGCGATCACGCTCTGGGAGAAGATGCAGAAGGCGGGCGGCGGCCAGCCGCCGCAGTTTCTCTCCACGCATCCCTCCCACGAGAACCGCATCAGCGACCTGCGTGCGTACGCCGAGCGGGTCCTGCCGCTCTATCAGGCCGCCAAGGGCCGCGCAAGCGCCTCCTCCGGAAAATAGCGGCGCGCCGGCCGGAGGATTGCGGGCCGCGGAATCGGCGCCGCCCGCGTGACGTGCTGCACACCGCGCTGGCGCAGCGACTCCGGAAGAACTGTCGCATTCCGCCCATCGGCGCAGTCCCCCGCCAACGACAGTCACAACGCTCCATATCGCGCGCGAAATTTCCGCCGTACTGTCACTGCAACGGAGGTTTTGCATGGCCCCAGTCGCTGCCCGATCCACCAGCTCCCTGGCACCGCCCCCGCCGGCGCCGGCCCAGACCACCGACCCCCGGCCGGTCGACATCGTTGTCCTTCGCTCGCCGCTCGCCGCGAGCGATACGGGCGTCAAGGTCGCGCTCGGGGCGGATGCCTGGGCGACGCTCGAAAGCCGGGCGCTGCTCGTGGAGTGGGAGGCGCTGGAGCGCGCCTGCCCGTGGTCGACGCCGTACCAGTCCAGCGCCTTTGTTCTCGCCTGGCTGCGCCACTACGGCGGGCAGTTCGCCCCGGTGGTGATCACCCAGCGCAGCGAGCAAGGCGCCCTGGTGGGGCTCCTGGTGCTCGGCGCGGGGCTGCACGGCAAGCGGCTCGTCGCCGCCGGTGCCCACCAGGCCGAGTACCAGGCCTGGCTGGCCACGCCGGAGACGAGCGCCGGCTTCATCGTCGATGCGCTCGCGGCCGTGGACGACCTCCTTCCAGGCCATGACCTGACGTTCAAGTACACGCCGCCCGGGCTGCCTTTCCAGGCGCTGCTCGAGTCCACGGCGTTCGGCGCGCGCGCCAACGTCGTCTCGCACCGGCGCCCGCTCATGCGCCTGGACGCGGCCGAGCTCGCGGGGTCGCTGCGCAAGAAGAGCAACCGGAGCCGCTGGTCGCGGTTGAAGCGCCTCGGGCCGGTGGCGTTCGAGCGCGTCGCGGACCCGGACGCTTTTACCGCGATGTTCGACGAGATCATTGCTTCCTACGAATCCCGGCGACACGCGGTCAATGGCGTGCAGCCGTTCGCCCAGGATCCCCGCAAGAAGCCGTTCCACCTCGAGCTCATGCGCGCGACCCCGGGCCTTCTGCACGTTACCGCGACGACGTTGTCCGGACGGGTCATCGGCGCCCATATCGGCGTTGCCGGCCGCGAGGCGGTGCACGTAGCGATCGTGAGCCATTCCGAGATGCATTCCGACCAGTCGCCGGGAAAGCTGCATCTGCTGCGCCTGGGACAGTGCCTCCTGAGCGAAGGGAAGAGCGTGCTCGACCTGACGCCGGGCGGCGATCCGTGGAAAGAGCGCTTCGCGAACGCCCACGACGAAGTCCACGTCCTGACCGTTTTCAGGAGCGCTACGGCCCGGCGGCTGCACGCCCTGCGCAGTCGGAGCAGGGCGCTGCTGAAGCGCACCGCAGTGGCCGCTGGCATCTCGCCAGACGAAGTGCGCCGCTCCCTGCGCGACTTCAGGCGCCGCTGGATGCACTCGGGAAAGCCGGTACCGTAGCGCCGCGGTACGGTTAAGGCACGGTTTCCGTGCCATAATTTCCCATTTCCGCAGCGCGGCAACGGAGTTCGCGGCAAATGGGTCAAACGCTCTACGACAAGCTCTGGGACAGCCACGTCGTCCATTCCGAGGACGACGGCACGTCTCTGCTCTACATCGACCGGCACCTCATCCATGAGGTGACCAGTCCGCAAGCCTACGAGGGCCTCAAGGTCGCCGGGCGCAAGCCTTGGCGCGTCGATTCGGTCGTCGCCACGGCCGACCACAATACTCCGACCGAGCACTGGGAAGAGGGCATGGGCGGCGTGCGCGACCAGCTCGCGAAGCTGCAGATCGAGACGCTCGACGCCAACATGAAGGAGTACGGGGCCAAGGTCTATTTCCCCTACCTCGACAAGCGCCAGGGCATCGTCCATGTCATCGGCCCGGAGCAGGGCGCGACGCTTCCCGGCATGACCGTGGTCTGCGGCGACTCGCATACCAGCACGCATGGCGCGTTCGGCTGCCTCGCGCACGGCATCGGCACGTCGGAAGTCGAGCACGTGCTCGCCACGCAGTGCCTGATCAGCCGGAAGATGAAGAACATGCGCGTGACGGTCGACGGCCCGCTCGGCGCCGGCGTCACGGCGAAGGACGTCGTGCTGGCGATCATCGGCAGGATCGGCACCGCCGGGGGCACCGGGGCGGCGATCGAGTTCGCCGGCAGCACCATCCGCGCGCTCTCGATGGAAGGCCGCATGACCGTCTGCAACATGGCCATCGAGGCCGGCGCGCGCGCCGGCATGGTGGCGGTCGACGAGACGACGATCGACTACGTGAAGGGCCGGCCGTTCGCGCCGAAAGGCGTGGCGTGGGATGCGGCCGTCGCCTATTGGCGCACGCTGAAGAGCGACCCCGATGCGAAGTTCGACCGCGAGGTGAAGCTCGACGCGCGCGAGATCAAGCCGCACGTGACCTGGGGCACGTCGCCGGAGATGGTCGTGGCCATCGACGAGCTCGTGCCGGATCCCGACCGCGAAAAGGACGCCTCGCGCCGCGAAGGGATGGAACGCGCGCTCGAGTACATGAGCCTGAAGCCGCGCACGAAGATCACCGACATCGCGATCGACAAGGTCTTCATCGGCTCGTGCACCAACTCGAGAATCGAAGATCTGCGCTCGGCCGCGCAGGTCGTGAAGGGCCGCCGCGTCGCCTCGAGCATCAGGCTGGCGATGGTCGTCCCCGGCTCCGGGCTGGTGAAGGCCCAGGCGGAGAAGGAGGGCCTGCACCGGGTGTTCCTCGACGCCGGCTTCCAGTGGCGCGAGCCGGGCTGTTCCATGTGCCTCGGCATGAACCCCGACCGCCTCGACCCCGGCGAGCGCTGCGCCTCGACGTCGAACCGCAACTTCGAGGGTCGCCAGGGCGTCGGCGGCCGTACGCACCTCGTGAGCCCGGCGATGGCGGCCGCGGCGGCGATCGCGGGGCATTTCGTCGATATCCGGAGCTGGCGCTGATGGACAAGTTCACCGTCCATGCCGGGCTGGTCGCGCCGCTCGATCGTGCCAACGTCGATACGGACCAGATCATCCCCAAGCGCTACCTCGCGTCGATCAAGCGCACCGGCTTCGCCGAAGGCTGCTTCGCCGACTGGCGGCGCGACCCGGCGTTCGTCCTGAACCAGCCGCGCTACAAGGAGGCCAGCATCCTGCTCGCGCGCAAGAATTTCGGCTGCGGCTCCTCGCGCGAGCACGCGCCGTGGGCACTGCGCGACCTGGGGTTCCGCGCGGTGATCGCGCCCTCGTTCGGCGACATCTTCTTCAACAACGCGTTCAAGAACGGCTTCCTGCCGGTCGTGCTGGGCGAGTCCGAGGTCGACGCGCTCTTCTACGACGCGGCAGCGTTCCCGGGGTTCAAGCTGGTGATCGACCTGGACGGCCAGACCGTGTCGAGCGCCGACGGGGCGAAGAAGATGCGCTTCGACGTCGAGCCGTTCCGCAAGTACTGCCTCCTGAACGGGCTGGACGACATCGGCCTCACGCTGCGCCACGCCGACAAGATCAGCGTCTTCGAGGCGCGGCGAAAAACCCAGTTCCCCTGGTACTTCTAGGATGAAAGTCGCCGTCCTGCCCGGTGACGGCATCGGGCCCGAGATCATTGGCGAAGCGCTGAAGGCGCTGCGCAAGCTCGGCCTGCGCCTGGAGTTCCAGGAGGCGCCGGTCGGCGGGGCCGCGTACGCGGCGCATGGGCATCCACTGCCCGAGAAGACGCTGGCGATCGCCCGGGAAGCGGACGCGGTGCTGTTCGGCGCGGTCGGCGATCCGCGCTATGACGCGCTGGAGCGCGCGCTGCGCCCGGAGCAGGCGATCCTCGGCCTGCGCAAGGACCTCGGACTGTTCGCCAACCTGCGCCCGGCGCAGGTCCATCGCGAGCTCGCGTCCGCGTCCGCGCTCAAGGCCGAAGTCGTCGCCGGACTCGATATCCTGATCGTGCGTGAGCTCACCGGCGACATCTATTTCGGCCAGCCGAAGGGCATCCGCCAGGCCGAGGGCGAGCGCGAAGGCTACGACACCATGCGCTACCGCGAGTCGGAAGTGCGGCGCATCGCGCGCGTGGCATTCGACGCCGCGCGCAGGCGCTCGAAGAGGGTCTGCTCGGTCGACAAGGCGAACGTCCTCGAAACGTCGCAGCTCTGGCGCGAAGTGGTGACCGAGGAGGCGAAGGCGTACCCGGACATCGCGCTCAGCCACATGTACGTCGACAACTGCGCGATGCAGCACGTGCGCACGCCCAAGCAGTTCGACGTGATCGTGACCGGCAACCTGTTCGGCGACATCCTCTCCGACGAGGCGTCGATGCTCACCGGTTCGATCGGCATGCTTCCCTCGGCGGCGCTGAACGAGAAGGGCAAGGGCCTCTACGAGCCGATCCACGGCAGCGCGCCGGATCTCGTCGGCAAGGCGTTGGCCAATCCGCTCGCGACGATCCTCTCCGCGGCCATGATGCTGCGCTATTCGCTCGGTGAGCCGGCGGCGGCCGAGCGCATCGAGAAGGCGGTCGGCCAGGTGCTGCGCGAAGGTCTGCGCACGCCGGACATCTACAGCGAGGGAACGCGGAAGGTCGGCACCCGCGAGATGGGCGACGCGGTCGTCGCCGCCCTTTAGACTAGGGAGATCATGCTCAGGATCGGCATCGTCGGCTGGCGCGGAATGGTGGGCTCGGTGCTCGTGCAGCGGATGCGCGAGGAGCGGGACTTCGACCATGTCGAGCCGGTGTTCTTCTCCACCTCGCAGGCCGGCGGCAAGGGGCCGCAGATCGGCCGCGACGTCGAGGCGGTGAAGAGCGCCCACGACCTCGCCGCCCTGAAGTCGCTGCCGGCGATCATCTCCTGCCAGGGGGGCGACTACACGAACGACGTCTATCCCAAGCTGCGCGCCGAGGGGTGGAAGGGTTACTGGATCGATGCTGCCAGCGCCCTGCGCATGAGGGACGAGTCGGTGCTGATCCTCGACCCGGTCAACATGCCGGTCATCAAGGACGGGGTCGCAAAGGGCCGCAAGGACTTCATCGGGCCGAACTGCACCGTGAGCCTGATGCTCATGGCGACGGCCGGCCTGTTCCAGCGCGACGAGATCGAGTGGACGACCTGCATGACCTACCAGGCGGCGTCCGGCGCGGGGGCGGCGAACATGCGCGAGCTGGTCGCGCAGATGGGCACGGTCGGCGACCGGGCCAAGGCGCTGCTCGCGGATCCGGCGGCGACGATCCTGGACCTCGATCGCAACGTCACCGAGTCGATCCGCTCCCCGTCGTTCCCCAAGGAAGCCTTCGGCCAGCCCTTGGCGGCGAGCCTGCTGCCCTGGATCGCCGAGGATCTCGGCAACGGGCAGAGCAAGGAAGAATGGAAGGCGCAGGCGGAAGGCAACAAGATTCTCGGGCGCAACGGCGGGCAGATCCCGATCGACGGCATCTGCGTACGCGTGGGCGCGATGCGTTGCCATAGCCAGGCGCTGACCATCAAGCTGCGCCGGCCGATCCCGATCGACGAGATCGAGGGAATGATCGCGGAGGCCAACGAGTGGGTGAAAGTGGTGCCGAACCGCCGCGAGGAATCGCTCGCCGAGCTCACGCCGGCGGCGGTGACCGGAAAGTTGTCGATTCCGATAGGCCGGCTGCGCAAGTTGCCGATGGGGCCGGATTATCTGGCTGCGTTCACGGTCGGCGACCAGCTGCTCTGGGGAGCGGCCGAGCCGTTGCGCCGGATGGTGCGGATTCTCATCGATTCAGGGGTTCGGCAGTAGGCCGGGGCGGCGCGTCCGGGATTTCACGGAAATTCTTGATTTGCCAGCGTAAGATCATGATGTTATGTTAGTTGGTCCGTTGGCTTGGTCCAGCTAAGAAAAGAACTTTGGGGCGGGGGAATCGTGGGTAGATCGATCGCCATCGCAGTTGTCGCGGCCGTGCTGTCCCTGACGGGGCCGTGGGCCGCGCATGCTGCAGGGCTGGGCAAGCTGACCGTCCTCTCACCGCTGGGCCAGCCCCTGAACGCCGAAATCGAAATCGTCTCGCTGCGGCCCGGCGAGGAGGAGAACCTTTCCGCCAAGCTGGCTTCCGCCGACGCCTTCAAGCAAGCCGGCATCGAATACAACGCCGTGCTGGCCTCCACACGCTTTTCCATCGAGCGGCGCAACGGCCGTCCCGTCGTCAGGGTGACCAGCAGCGCGCCGGTCAACGAGCCTTTCCTCGACTTGCTGGTCGAGCTGCAATGGAACACCGGGCGGCTGGTGCGCGAATACACCTTCCTGCTCGACCCGGTCGAGTACAAGGCTCCGGCCGCGCTGGCCGCGGCGCCCGCGCCAATGCAGCCGCAGGTTGCGGCGCCCGCCGCCGAGCCCGCCAAGCCGGCGCCGATCGAGGCGAAGCCGCTTCCGGCCGACGCCGCGCCTGCACCGCTGGCGCGCGAGCCCGCCGGCGCCGCGAGGACCTATGAGGTCAAGAAGGGCGACACGCTCGGCAAGATCGCCCGCGAGAATCTGGCGCAGGGCGTCACGCTCGACCAGATGCTGATCGCGATCTTCCGCGCGAACCAGGAAGCATTCATCCGCGACAACATCAACCTGGTCCGCGCCGGCCGGATCCTGAACATCCCGGCCGATGCCGCGACGACCGTCGACGGCGACGAAGCGCGCCGCATCGTCAGCTCCCACCACTCCGAGTTCAACGCGTACCGCAACCGCCTCGCCGCAGCGCCCGCCGCGGCCGACGGCTCGGCCGGCCGGCGCGAGGTGGCGGGGCGGATCGAGGCGAAGCCCGAGGCGCCCGCACCGCAGGACAAGCAGGACCAGCTCCGCCTCTCGAAGGCCGACCCGGCAAAGCCGGGCGCGGCGGGAACCCGCGCGGCGCGCGAGGATGATCGCGTGGCTCGCGAGCGTGCCCTCAAGGAAGCGCAATCGCGCCAGACCGAGCTCGAGAAGAACGTCACCGATCTGCAGAAGCTGCTCGAGCTGAAGAACCAGCAGCTCGCCGAGCTGGAGAAGAAAGCGGCCGCGAAGCCCGCGCCGGCTCCTGCCCCGGTTCCGGCGCCCAAGGCGGCCGAGCCGGCCCCCAAGGCCGCGGAAGCGCCGAAGCCGGCACCTGCCCCGGCGCCAGCGCCGGCGCCGAAGGCGGCGGAAGCACCGAAGCCGGCCGCCGAAGCGCCGAAGCCGGCCGCCGAAGCCAAGCCCGCGCCGAAGGAAGCGCCCAAGCCGGCGGCGAAGCAAGCGAAGAAGGCGGCGCCGCCGCCGGCGCCCGAGCCCAGCCTCCTCGACGAGTTCCTCGACAACCCGGCTGCGCTGGGCGGGCTGGGCTTCGCCGTCCTCGTCCTGATCGGTTACGGCGCCTGGGCGTGGCGCCGCAAGAAGCGCTCGCAGTCGAAGTTCCAGGACAGCGTGCTCGACGCCGCCTCCGGCGCCGGCGCAGCGTCGGTGTTCGGCGCTCCCGCAGCCGCGGGCGGCCCGGCCGTTTCGCAAGCCTCCGTGAGCCAGGCCCCGGCCGGCATGGAGGCCGAAGAAGTCGACCCGATCGCCGAAGCGGACGTGTACATGGCCTACGGGCGCGATGCCCAGGCCGAGGAAATCCTCAAGGAAGCGGTCACGAAGGATGCGAGCCGCATTCCGGTGCACGCCAAGCTGCTGGAAATCTATGCGAACCGCAAGGACGCGAAGTCCTTCGAACAGACCGCGCTCAAGCTGAAGAGCCTGACCAATAGCGCGGGACCGGAATGGGACAAGGCAGCTGCGCTCGGCCGGGGCATCGCCCCGCAGAACGGCCTGTACGGCGGGGCAGCAGCCGCTGCAGTGGCGGCCGCACCGGCCGCGGGCGCGCCGGCGCCGGTCCTCGACTTCGACCTCGGCGGGGCCGCCTCGCAGGCTCCGCAGCCCGACATCGCGCTCGACGCGGCGCCCGGGGACGATTCCTCGTCGTCGATCGATTTCGATCTCGGCGCCGCTGCGGCGGCCCCGGCGGATGAGCAGAAGAGCGACTTCACCCCCGAGGGCACGCTGATCATGGGGAAGGAAGACGCGGCCGACAAGACGGCCGGCGGGCTCGACTTCGACCTCGGACTGGACGGGGATACCAAGCCGGTTTCCGCTTCGCCCTCGGCTCCGGCGGAAGCGAGCGGCGGCATGGATTTCGACCTGAACCTCGACATGGGCGATTCCAAGCCCGCCCCTTCGATGGACCTGTCGGCGATCAGCCTCGATCTCGGCGATGCGTCCGCCTCGTCGGCCGGCGGAGATCCGAAGTGGCAGGAGGTGGCCACCAAGCTCGACCTCGCGAAGGCGTACGAAGAGATGGGCGACAAGGACGGCGCGCGCGAGCTCCTGAACGAAGTCATGAAGGACGGCGACGCCGCGCAGCAGGGCCAGGCGCAGCAGTTGCTCGCGAAGCTGGGCTAGACGCCCGCCACCCCGCCGAAAGCCGCGGGCGACCGCGGCTTTTTCATTGATGAGAATTGCACTGGGCATCGAGTACGACGGCAGCCGCTTCCTGGGCTGGCAGACGCAGCCCGGCGGCGGCGCGGTGCAGGACGCCCTCGAGCCGGCGCTGTCCGGCATCGCGAGCGAAAGCGTAAGCGTGACCTGCGCCGGGCGCACGGATCGCGGCGTGCACGCGAGGGAGCAGGTCGTGCACTTCGACACGCAAGCGTCGCGGCCGGAATCGGCATGGGTGCGCGGGGCCAACGCGTTGCTCCCGGGGTCCGTGGCCGTGATGTGGGCGCGCGAGGTTTCGCCGGAGTTCCACGCCCGCTACGCGGCGCGGGCGCGCACCTACCGGTATGTGCTTCTCAACCGGCCTGTGCGTCCCGCGCTCGCCGCGCGGTACGCGGGCTGGTTCCATGCTCCGCTCGACGTGGCCGCGATGCGCGACGCCGCGGCACGCCTCGTGGGTGAGCACGACTTCTCGGCATTTCGCTCGGCCGAGTGCCAGGCGAAATCGCCGCTGCGCACGCTGCGGGCGCTCGAGGTCGAGCAGCGCGGCGAGCGCATCGACTTCGTCGTGCGAGCCAACGCCTTCCTGCACCACATGGTGCGCAACCTGGTGGGGACGCTGATCTACGTCGGCAAGGGAAAGCATCCCGCGCGGTGGGTGAGCGAGGTGCTCGAGAGCCGCGACCGCTCGCGCGCGGCGCCCACGTTCGCCGCCGAGGGGCTGTATCTCGAGAAGGTGGACTACGAGGCGCGCTGGAACCTGCCTGCGGGCGCCGCGCGGGCGCTGGAGATCCCTGTCGCATGAGGACGCGCGTCAAGATCTGCGGGATCACGCGCCCGGCCGATGCGCGGGCGGCGGCCGAGGCCGGCGCAGACGCGATCGGCCTGGTGTTCTACCCGCCCAGCCCGCGCTACCTGAGCCTCGAGCGGGCGGTGGAGATCCGCGACGCGCTGCCGCCGTTCGTGCAGACCGTCGCGCTGTTCGTCAATCCGGATGCCGCCCAGGTCGCGCAGGTGATCGGCCGCGTGAAGCCCTCGCTCCTGCAGTTCCATGGCGAGGAAGCGCCGGCGTTCTGCGACGAATTCGGCCTTCCGTACGTCAAGGCCTGCAGGGTGAAGCCAGGGGTCGATACGCTAAAATACCTGCGCTCTTTCATGCGCGCGTCGGGGTGGCTGCTCGACAGCCACGTGGCGGAGTACGGCGGCGTCGGCGAGCGGTTCGACTGGTCGCTCGTCCCGGCCGAGCGGGAGCGACCGCTCATCCTCTCCGGCGGGCTCGCGCCGGGGAACGTGCGCGAGGCGATCCGGAAAGTCCGGCCATGGGGCGTCGACGTCTCGAGCGGCGTAGAGTCGGCGAAGGGCATCAAGGACGCCGCGAAAATCGCCGCGTTCATCGCGGAGGTCGGAAATGAAGATGTATGACTTGCCGGACGCGCGGGGGCACTTCGGGCCGTACGGCGGCGTGTTCGTCGCGGAGACGCTCACCCACGCGCTCGACGAGCTGCGCGCGGCCTACGAGAAGGCGCGCAAGGATCCGGAGTTCGAGGCCGAGTTCCGCTACGAGCTGAAGCACTACGTCGGGCGCCCCAGCCCGATCTACCACGCGAAGCGGCTGACCGAGAAGTGCGGCGGCGCGCAGATTTACATCAAGCGCGAGGACCTGAACCATACCGGCGCCCACAAGGTGAACAACACCGTCGGCCAGGCGCTGCTCGCCCGGCGGATGGGCAAGCGGCGCATCATCGCCGAGACCGGCGCCGGCATGCACGGGGTCGCGAGCGCGACGGTCGCGGCGCGCTACGGCATGGAATGCATCGTCTACATGGGCTCCGAGGACGTGAAGCGCCAGGCGCAGAACGTCTACCGCATGAAGCTCCTCGGCGCGAAGGTCGTGCCGGTGGAGTCGGGCTCGAAGACGCTCAAGGACGCGCTGAACGAGGCGATGCGCGACTGGGTGACGAACGTCGAGAGCACCTTCTACATCATCGGCACGGTCGCCGGGCCGCACCCCTACCCGATGATGGTGCGCGACTTCCAGGCGGTCATCGGCGAGGAGTGCCTGGAGCAGATGCCGGCGATGGCCGGCCGCCAGCCCGACGCGATCATCGCCTGCGTCGGCGGCGGCTCGAACGCGATGGGCATCTTCTACCCCTACATCCGCCACGAGAAGACGCGCCTCATCGGCGTCGAGGCCGCCGGCGAGGGCCTTGCCTCGGGGCGCCACGCGGCATCGCTGTGCGCGGGCAAGCCGGGCGTCCTGCACGGCAACCGCACCTACCTCCTTCAGGACGCGAATGGCCAGATCACGGAGACGCACTCGGTCTCCGCCGGGCTCGACTATCCGGGGGTCGGCCCGGAGCACGCGTGGCTGAAGGACAGCGGCCGCGCGGAGTACGTGGCGGTGACCGACGACGATGCGCTCCAGGCGTTCCAGGCGCTGTGCCGCCTCGAGGGGATCATCCCGGCGCTCGAGTCGGCGCACGCCGTGGCGCATGCGATGAAGATGGCGTCGGCGCTGCCGAAATCGTCCCTGCTGCTCGTCAATCTCTCGGGCCGCGGCGACAAGGACATGCATACCGTCGCCCAGCGCATGGGAATCGAGCTCTGACATGTCGCGGATCCAGGCCTGCTTCCAAGCGCTGCAAGAGGCGAAACGCAAGGCCCTGATCCCGTACATCACCGCGGGTGATCCCCACCCCTCGCTCACGGTGCCTCTGATGCATGCGCTGGTCGAGGCCGGTGCCGACATCCTCGAGCTGGGCGTGCCGTTCTCCGACCCGATGGCCGATGGACCGGTGATCCAGCGCGCGGGCGAGCGGGCGCTGAAGCACGGCGTCGGGCTGGCCGACGTCCTGTCCATGGCGGTGGACTTCCGCAAGCACGATGCGAAGACGCCGATCGTGCTGATGGGCTATGCGAACCCGGTCGAGGCGATGGGCGTCGGGAAGTTCGTCGCCGCGGCGAAGCAGGCCGGCGTGGACGGCGTGATCGTGGTCGACTACCCGCCGGAGGAATGCGAGGACTTCGCTGCGCTGGCGAAGAAGAACGGCATCGACCCGATCTTCCTTCTCGCGCCGACGTCCACCGACAAGCGGATCCAGGACGTGGGCCGCTGCGGCAGCGGCTACCTCTACTACGTGTCCCTGCGCGGCATCACCGGCGCCGGCAATATCGACGTCTCCGAGGTCGCGGCGCGCATCCCGAAGATCCGCCTGGCGACCCGGCTGCCGATCGGCGTCGGCTTCGGCATCCGCGACGCGGAGTCGGCCCGGCGCATCGCGCAGTGCGCGGACGCCGTGGTGATCGGCAGCCGGATCATCGAAGTCATCGAGTCCGCCGGGTCCCGGGATGCCGCGGCGCGGGTGAAGGAGTTCCTCGCGCCGATCCGCAAGGCGCTGGACGCAGGAGGCTCCGCATGAGCTGGCTGCAGAAGCTGCTGCCGCCGAAGATCCAGCGCACGGGTGGGGCCCGCAAGACCGTCCCCGAAGGGCTGTGGACGAAATGCGCCGCCTGCGACGCGGTCCTCTACAGCACGGACCTCGAGAAGAACCTCAACGTCTGTCCCAAATGCGGCCACCACGAGCGCCTCGGCGCGCGACCGCGCCTCGACGCGCTGCTCGACCCGGACGGGCGCTTCGAGATCGGCGCGGAAATCCTCCCGGTCGATACCCTCAAGTTCAAGGACTCGCGCCGCTATACCGAGCGGCTCGCCGAGGCGCAGGAGCAGACCGCGGAGTCGGATGCCCTGGTGGTGATGCAGGGCGCGATCAAGGCGGCCGGCGTCGTGTGCGCCGCGTTCGAGTTCGACTTCATGGGCGGCTCCATGGGCTCGGTCGTGGGCGAGCGCTTCGTGCGCGGGGTGCGGGTCGCGATCGAGCAGAAGCTGCCGTTCGTCTGCGTGACCTCGTCCGGCGGGGCGCGCATGCAGGAGGGTCTGCTGTCCCTCGTGCAGATGGCGAAGACCACCGCGGCGCTGACCGACCTCGCCGAGCGCAAGCTTCCCTATATCACCGTGCTCGCCGATCCGACCATGGGCGGCGTGTCGGCGAGCTTCGCGATGATCGGCGACGTGGTGATCGCCGAGCCGAAGGCGCTGATCGGCTTCGCGGGCCCGCGGGTCATCGAGCAGACGGTGCGGCAGAAGCTGCCCGAAGGCTTCCAGCGCGCCGAGTTCCTGCTCGAGAAAGGCGCCATCGACATGATCGTCGACCGGCGCCAGCTCCGCGACAAGCTGCACACGCTGCTTTCCATGCTCCAGGGGTTGCCCGCCGAAGCCACGGCGTGACCCCGCTCGCAGAAGTCGTCCGGGCTTCGGACCGGGTCGCGGCCACGCCCAGCCGGCTGGGCAAGGTGAACGCCCTCGCGGCCCTGCTGCGACGCCTCGAGCCGCGGGAGCTCGAGATCGCGATTCCGTTCCTCAGCGGCGAGACGCGCCAAGGCCGGCTGGCCGTTCCTTTTTCTGCACTCCGCGCCGCCCGCGCCAGCGGCAGCTCGGGGTCGTTGACGCTCGACGATGTCGACCGGGCATTCCACACGCTGAAGGCGACGAAGGGGAAGGGCGCCGCGGAGCGGCGCGCGGCGACCCTCAGGGACCTGTTCGGCAGGGCGACGGCGGCGGAGCGCGACTTCCTCATCCGGCTGATCGCCGGCGAGTTGCGCCAGGGCGCGCTGGAAGGGGTGATGCTCGAGGCGATCGCCGCCGCCGCCTGCCTTCCGCCGGCGGAGGTGCGCAGGGCCGCGAACTTCGCCGGCGCGCTCGCGCCGGTCGCAAGCGCCGCGCTCGCGGAGGGGCGGCATGGGCTCGCGCGCTTCACGGTGCAGCTCATGCGGCCGGTGATGCCGATGCTTGCCCAGCCGGCCGCCGACCCGGAGGCGGCGCTCGCCGCGTTCGGCAGCGCGCTCATCGAGTGGAAGCTCGACGGCGCGCGTGTGCAGGTACACAAGGACGGCGCGCAGGTGAAGGTTTTCACGCGCAGCCTGAAGGAGGTGACCGCGGCCGTCCCCGAGGTGATCGAAGCGGCCCTGGCGGCCCCCGCCCGCTCGCTCATCCTGGACGGCGAAGCGATCGCCCTGCGCCGCGACGGCGCGCCGCAGCCTTTCCAGGACACGATGCGCCGGTTCGGGCGAAAGGTCGACGATGCCACGGCCCGGGAAGCGCTGCCGCTCTCGGTGTTCTTCTTTGATTGCATGTTCTGCGACGGCGTGCCGCTCGTCGACGAGCCGCTGGAAAGGCGGCGCGCCGCGCTGGCGGGCGCCGTCCGGCCGGAGCACTTGGCGCCGGCGCAGGCGTCGCGCACCGCGGAGGAAGCGCGGACCTTCTACGATGCGGTGCTCGCCCGCGGCCACGAGGGGATCATGGTCAAGGCGCTGGATTCCGCGTACGAAGCCGGCCGGCGCGGCGGCAGCTGGCTGAAGGTGAAGCGCGCGCATACGCTCGACCTCGTGGTGCTCGCGGCCGAGTGGGGCAGCGGGCGGCGCAAGGGCTGGCTGTCGAACCTCCACCTTGGCGCGCTGGATGGGTCGGGCGGTTTCGTCATGCTGGGCAAGACGTTCAAGGGCCTGACCGACGCGATGCTGGAATGGCAGACGCGCGAGTTCCTGGCCCGTGAGCGCGCGCGGGACCAGTGGACCGTGCAGCTGCGCCCGGAGCTCGTGGTCGAGATCGCCTTCAACGACCTGCAGCAAAGCTCGCAGTACCCGGGCGGGATGGCGCTGCGCTTCGCGCGCGTGAAGCGCTACCGCCCGGACAAGCGGCCGGAAGATGCGGATACCATCGAAACCGTGCGCCGGATCTTCGCCAGCCAGGCGGGAAGATGAGAACCCTCGCGGACTGGCTCGCGTTCATCGAGCGGCAGCATCCGCAGGCCATCGCGCTCGGGCTGGAACGCGTGCGGCAAGTCTTTGCGCGCCTCGACGCAACGCCGTGCTTCCCGGTCCTCACGGTCGGCGGGACGAACGGCAAGGGCTCGACGAGCGCGATGCTCGCGGCGATCCTTGGGGCCGCCGGCTACCGCGCCGCCCTGTACAGCTCGCCGCATCTGCTGCGCTACAACGAACGCGTGCGCATCGCGGGCCAGGAAGCGCAGGACGATGCGCTCGTGCGCGCCTTCGAAGCCGTGGAGCGGGCCCGGAACGGCGTGCCGCTCACGTACTTCGAGTACGGGACGCTCGGTGCGCTGTGGCTGTTCGCGCGCGAGAGTGTCGATGTCGCGGTGCTGGAGGTGGGCCTGGGCGGCAGGCTGGACGCCGTCAACGTCGTGGACGCGGATTGCGCGGTCCTCACGAGCGTGGCCATCGACCACGTGGACTACCTCGGCGCGACGCGCGAAGACATCGGGCGCGAGAAGGCCGGCATTTTCCGCGCCGGGCGCCCGGCCGTGATCGCCGAGCCGGATCCCCCGCGCTCGGTGCTCGAGGCGGCCGGCGAGCAGCTGCGCATCGGGACGGACTTCGGCTTTGATGCGCAGGCCGGGCAGTGGTCGTATTGGGGTCCCGCCGGCAAGCGCGGCGGCCTCGCGTATCCGGCGCTGCGTGGCGCGGTGCAGCTGCGCAATGCGTCGGCAGCGCTTTGCGCACTGGACTGCGTCCGAGAGCGGCTGCCCGTGGCCATGCAGGACGTCCGGCGCGGCCTGGCGGAGGTGGCGCTGGCGGGCCGCTTCCAGGTGCTCCCGGGCCGCCCGCAGGTCATCCTCGATGTCGCCCACAACGAGGAGGCGGCGGGCATGCTGGCGAAGAACCTGGATGCCGCGGGTTTCGCGCCGGAAACGTTCGCCGTCTGCGGCATGCTGCGCGACAAGGACATCGCAGGGGTGCTGCGCGCGCTGGAAAAGCGCGTGACGCGCTGGCATTTCAGCTCGCTCGGGGGCCCGCGCGCCGCGTCGGCTGCCGAGCTAGGTGCGGCGCACGCCGCGAGTGGCGCGGCGTCGGCGGCGGCGCTGTTTGACTCGCCGTCGCAGGCGCTCGCTGCGGCGCTCGGCGCTGCAGGCGAGAATGATAAGATCGTCGTGTTCGGATCCTTTCTCACCGTCGCGGAAGCGATGCAATGGCTAAACAAGAACAAGAACAGGACGTCGATGCGCTGAAAAGACGCGGCCGCAGGCGCCTGGTCGGCGCGGTGGCTCTGGTGCTGCTCGCCGTGATCGTCCTGCCCATGGTCTTCGATCCGGAGCCGCGCAAGGCGGCGCCGCCGGTGAGCGTCACCATTCCCAGCCAGGACGATGGCGCTTTCACGCCGAAAGGGACGAAGCCGCAGGCCAAGGCGCCGGAGAAGAGACCCGACGAGCCGAAAGCGGCCGAGAAGGTGCCCGTGCCGAAGAAGGCGGAGGAGAAGAAGGCCGAGGCCAAGCCCGCGGAGCGCGCGCGGGCGGAGGCGGCGCTGGCGAACCTGGAGTTCGTGGTGCCGGTCGGCGCGTTCGCCAACCCAGATGGGGTGGTCGC
The DNA here is from genome assembly GCA_965233165.1 of uncultured bacterium. GTDB lineage: Bacteria > Pseudomonadota > Gammaproteobacteria > Burkholderiales > SG8-39 > SCGC-AG-212-J23. Next base: position 79,073 of record CBDDRX010000102.1, read on the forward strand.
GAAGCTCGCGGCGGCGAAGATTCCGTACTACACGGAGCCCGCGCCCGGAAACCTCGTCCGGGTTCGTGCCGGTCCGTTCGCGTCCCGGGATGCGGCGGAGAAGGCCGCGGCCCGCCTGAAGGGGCTGGGCCTGCAGCCCGGGCCGGTGGCCAACCGCGCGGGATGACCTGGCTCGACTACGCCGTCCTCGGCGTGCTGGTCGTGTCGGTGGGCTGGGGAATCTGGCGCGGCCTTGTCCGGGAGGTCGTTTCGCTGGCGGCGTTCGTGATCGCCTTCCTCGCGGCGAACCTCTTCTCCGGCCCCCTGTCCGACCACGTTCCAGCCTCGATCGAGCAGCCGGAGTTCCGCGTCCTTCTGGCGTACGCCGCGATCTTCGTCCTTGCCCTGGTCCTGACCTCGCTCGGCGGCCTGATCCTTTCCAAGATCCTCAAGGCGGCCGGACTCGGCGGCATCGATCGCGGGCTGGGCGCGCTTTTCGGCCTGGCGCGCGCCGCGCTGATCCTGCTCGCGCTGGCACTCGGCGCCGGGTTGACCGGCATACCGCGCGATTCGCAGTGGCAGGAGTCGGTGAGCGGCCCGTATCTTGCGCGCGCGGCGCTCGAGCTCAAGCCGTGGCTGCCGCCCGCGCTCGCCGAGCGCTTGCGCTATCATTGACCCTTAACGACTTCGGGACGCTGCGCTCGCCATGTGCGGGATCATCGGAATCGTCGCCCGTTCGCCCGTCAACCAGCTGCTCTATGACGGGCTCCTCCTCCTCCAGCACCGCGGCCAAGACGCCGCCGGCATCGTCACGAGCGAAGGCAGCTCGTTCCACATGCACAAGGGCAGCGGGCAGGCGCGCGACGTGTTCCGCACGCGCAACATGCGCTCGCTGCCGGGCAACATGGGCATCGCCCATTGCCGGTATCCGACCGCCGGGTCGGCCTACAAGGTCGCCGAAGCCCAGCCGTTCTACGTCAACTCCCCCTTCGGCATCGTCCTGGGGCACAACGGCAACCTGACGAACTCCGATGCGCTGAAGGAGGAGATGTTCCGCGCCGACCGGCGCCATATCAACACCGGCTCGGACTCGGAGGTGCTGGTGAACGTGCTGGCGCACGAGCTCGAGCAGGAAGCCGAGCGGCTGCGCCTCGACTCGGCGACGATCTTCCGCGCGGTCGCCAACGTGCACCGGCGGATCCGCGGCGCCTATGCGGTGGTCGCGATGATCGCCGGATACGGGGTCCTGGCGTTCCGCGATCCCTTCGGCATCCGCCCGCTGGTCGTCGGCTACAACGAGACCGAGACCGGCACCGAGTACATGGTGGCATCGGAGTCCGTCGCCCTGGATGCGCTGGGCTACCGCCTGCTGCGCGACGTCGCGCCGGGAGAAGCGGTCTTCATCGACGAAGACGGCAACTTCCACAGCCAGCAGTGCGCCGAGAGCTCGAGCCTGAATCCGTGCATCTTCGAGTACGTCTACCTGGCGCGCCCGGATTCCCTGATCGACGGCGCCTCCGTGTACGAGACCCGCCTGCACATGGGCGAGAAGCTCGCCGAGAAGATCCGCCAGCACTACCGGCACCTCAAGATCGACGTGGTGATCCCGATCCCGGACTGGAGCCGGCCGTCGGCGCTGCAGCTCGCGTTCGGCCTGGGCGTCCCCTATCGCGAGGGGTTCGTCAAGAACCGCTACATCGGCCGCACCTTCATCATGCCGGGGCAGGCGGTGCGCAAGCGCTCGGTGCGCCAGAAGCTGAACCCGATCGCGATGGAGTTCAAGGGCAAGAACGTGATGCTCGTGGACGACTCCATCGTGCGCGGCACCACCAGCCACGAGATCGTGTCCATGGCGAGGGAAGCGGGCGCGCGCAAGGTCTTCTTCGCCTCCGCCGCGCCGCCGGTGCGCTTCCCCAACGTGTACGGCATCGACATGCCCACGCGCGCCGAGCTGATCGCCGCGCACCGCAGCGAGGAAGAAGTTGCGCGCGAGATCGGCGCCGACGCGCTCATCTACCAGGACCTCGATGCGCTCAAGGATGCCGTGCGGCGCGCCAACCCGAAGCTCACCAGCTTCGGGACCTCCTGCTTCGACGGCATCTACATCACCGGCGACATCACCACCGACTACCTGAAGGAGATCGAGATCCGCCGCGACGCCGCCCGGGATTCGGGCGACGACGAAGGGGCGCAGCTCGACCTGAACTTGGCGACCGCCCAATAAGCTTGCTATAGTCCGTTTTCGCGCCGATTTGAGCCACAGCTTGCGGGCGCGTAATAAATGCCGCTAAAGCGTGCCGAGAGAACCCGGTCCGCTTAACTTCAGGAGCCGGGTCTTTTATGGACAAGAAGCTGGATATTGCAACGCAGGGCGTGCGCGCCGGCCAGGCGCGCAGCGATTTCCGAGAGCATTCCGAAGCGCTGTTCCTCACCTCGAGCTTCGTGTTCGAGAACGCCGCGCAGGCCGCCGAGGGGTTCATCGGCTCGAGCGGCGACTTCGTCTACTCGCGCTTCACCAACCCGACGGTGTCCATGTTCCAGGACCGGCTGGCCGCGCTCGAGGGCGCGGAGGCCTGCGTTGCGACCGCGTCGGGCATGTCGGCGATCCTGTCGAGCGCGATGGGGCTGCTCAAGTCGGGGGACCACATCGTCTGCTCGAACGCGGTCTTCGGCGCCACGGTGCAGCTCTTCGGCACGGTGCTCGCCCGCTTCGGCGTGCAGACGACGTTCGTCGCCCCGTCGGATGCGAAGGAGTGGGAGCGGGCGATCCGTCCGCAGACACGCCTGCTGTTCGTCGAGACGCCCTCCAACCCGCTCACCGAGATCTCCGACATCGCCGCGCTGGCCGGGCTGGCGCGCCGGTCGGGCGCGCTCCTGGCGGTCGACAACGCCTTCTGCACCCCTGCGCTGCAGCGCCCGCTCGAGCTGGGTGCCGACCTGGTCATCCACTCGGCGACCAAGCACCTGGACGGGCAGGGCCGGGTCCTCGGCGGCGCAGTGCTCGGCCCGGCCAGGCTGGTGACGGAGCATGTCTTCCCGTTCCTGCGCACCGCGGGTCCTTCGCTTTCGCCCTTCAACGCGTGGGTGATCCTCAAGGGCCTCGAGACGCTGCAGCTGCGCATGCGCGCGCAGTCGGCGGCGGCGCTCGAGATCGCGCGCTGGCTGGAAGGCCACCGCGCGATCGCCCGCGTCTTCTATCCGGGCCTCGCTTCCCATCCCCAGCACGAGCTTGCCGGGCGCCAGCAGAGCGCCGGGGGCGCCGTGGTCTCGTTCGAGGTGAAGGGCGGGAAGCAAGCGGCATGGCGGCTGATCGATGCCACGCGCCTGGTCTCCATCACCGGCAACCTGGGCGATGTGAAGTCGACCATCACGCATCCTGCCACGACGACGCACGGCAGGATCTCGCCCGAAGCCCGCGCCGCTGCGGGAATCGGCGACGGCCTGGTCCGGTTTTCCGTCGGCCTCGAGGCCGTCGCGGATCTCCAGGAGGACCTTTCGCGGGGCCTGGAATAGCCGACGCGGCTCAGGCCCGCGTCACACCTGTGCCTTCGCAACCTCGCCGGCCAGCTCCTCCTTGCGCTCCTTCATCTGCTGGGCGAGCGACTTGAAGTCGAGGTCGGTCTTCTTCGCGGCAGGGAACATCTCTTTTTCCTCTTCCTCGACATGGTGCATCACGTACTCGCCGAGGACGGTGAAGGTGGCGTGGTAGTTCGGGTCGTCGGGCTGCATGTTCTCCAGCTGCTCGATCAGCATCTTTGCCGTCTCGTGCTCGACCGACGCTTCGTTCATGAGATCCTCGTCGTCGATCGCCTCGCGCACGGCGGGATAGAAGATCTCCTCCTCGAGGGTCGTGTGGATCTTCAGCTCCTCGCAGACGGTGGTCACGAGCTGGCGGACGGTCTCCGTATCCTCGCGGTCGAGCTTCTCGAACTCCTTGAAGGACTTCTCCACGCGGTCGTGGTCGTCCTTCAGCATATTGATCGCTTCGACGTTCTTGCTGCGGGTGCGTGCCATGGTCGGAGGTTCCTTTCGGGTTTTCACCCGGCACGGAGCAACGGCCGTGCCCGGCATCCGGGCTGCTAGAAGCGGACTAGCTTGGGCGCGCGACCGGCGATCTCGAGATAGCCGCCCGGCCCGTACCAGTCGGGAAGCACCCAGCGCTCGCACGAGCGCCCGTCGACCTCGATCGCGTGCCGCGCCGGCCGGTGGGTATGGCCATGGACGAGGCGCGAGACGCCGTGCTCCTGGAAGGCCTTGCGCACCGCAGCAGCGTTGACGTCCATGATCTGCGCCGGCTTCGCCTTGATCGCCTTGCGGCTCTTCTCGCGCAGCTCGAGGATGATCCGGCGCCGCTCGGCCAGGGGCCGGCGGAGAAACTCGCGCTGCCAGCGAGCCGAGCGGGCCTCGCTCCGCCATGCCTGGTAGTCGGTGTCGTCCACGCAGAGGGTATCGCCGTGCATGAGGAGGGTCCTGACGCCTCCCGCCTCGACGACGCTCGGGTCGGCAAGGAGACGGGCGCCAGCCGCCTGGCAGAAGGACCCCGCGATGAGGAAGTCGCGGTTTCCGTGCATCAGGTGGACCGCGACTCCGGCCTCGGAGAGGCGCCTCAGGAAGCCGGCGACGACCGCGTGGAACGGCTCCTGCAGGTCATCGTCGCCGATCCAGTACTCGAACAGGTCGCCGAGGATGTAGAGCGCGTCGGCCCGGCTCGCGGTGTCCTCGATGAAGGAAAAGAACCTTTCGTTCGCCTCCGGCCGCCCCTCGCTCAGGTGCAGGTCGGAGATGAAGAGGCTACTTGCCACCGACCACGCTGGCGGACTCGATCAGGACCGGCGTGCGTGGCACGTTCTGGTGCATCCCCTGGTTCCCGGTCGGCATGCCGACGATCTTGTTCACCACGTCCATGCCGCTCACCACCTTGCCGAAGACGGTATAGCCGTGCCCGTCCTGGCCGGGATAGTCGAGGAAGGCGTTGTTGTTGACGTTGATGAAGAACTGCGCGGTCGCGGAGTTGGGGTCGGAGGTGCGCGCCATGGCCAGCGTGCCCACCTCGTTCTTCAGCCCGTTTTTCGACTCGATGGGGACCGGCGCGCGGGTCTTCTTCTGCGCCATGTCCTTCGTCATGCCGCCGCCCTGGACCATGAACCCGGGGATGACGCGGTGGAAGATGGTGCCGTCGTAGTGGCCGTCCTTGACGTACTGCAGGAAGTTTTCCACCGACTTCGGCGCCTTGGCGGGGTAGAGCTCGACGCGGATCGTTCCCGCGCTCGTCTTCAGGTCGACCTGCGGATCGGCCGCCAGGCCGCCGCCGGAGGCCGCCGCGGCAGACAGGACGAGGAGGGGCTTGATGAGACGGGTGAGTTTCATGCGGATCCTTCGTAGAGAATCTTCCAGTGGCCGGATTCCTTGATCCAGTACTGGCGCTTGCGCGAGACATTGGAGAGGTTGTTGGACCGGTAGCCCTGCTCGAAGGCGACGACGACGATGTCGCCCTCGCGCGGATAGCGCAGCATCGACAGGTGCGAGACGTCGACCTGGATCCATTTCTTCCGCGCGTTCACGCCGCGCTTGTGCTTGCTCCAGGCCGCGAGGTCCTGGATGCCGGAACGGAATCGCGCGGAGTAGTGGCCGAGGTAGCGCTCGGTATCCCGGCTTGCCCAGTCCTGCCGCCATTGCTCGATGGCCGCGTTCAGCGACCGGCGCTCGGCGTTCACTGCCTGCGCGTCGCTCCACTCGACCTCGTCGGCGATGATCACCGGCGTGAGGCCCACCTGCAGGAAGCCGCGCACGCGGTCGAGGTCGGGATTTGCCAGGACGATGCAGCCGTCGCTCGCGCGCGGCGGCCGACTGTAGACCGCTGAAGGCGTGCCGTGGAGCCAGATGCCGTGGCCTTTCCGCCCGAGGCGGCGGTCCCACTCGTTCGGATAGTTGATCGGGAACGCGCCGCTGCCGTAGAAGTCGGTCAGCTTCTTCCGCGGCAGGTCGGCAGTGACGTGGTACACGCCGATCGGGGTCTTCTGGTCGCCTTCGCGCGTCTTCTCGACGCCGTTCTTGCCGAGGGTGACGTAGTAGTCGGCGATCAGGCGTGGACGGCCTTCGTCATTGGAGAAGACATAGAGGCGCGAGCGGCGCGAGTCGACCAGCAGGGCGTGCTTCTGCCCGGCGTGGAGCTGGAGCAGCTGGCGCGGCAGGCGGTCATCCGAAGGCCGCTGGCGCTGGGCGCGCAGGCGCGCCAGCGCTTCGTCCCGCAGCTCCGAAATCTTCTCCGGCGGGACCGTCTTGGCCACGTCGCCGAAGGTCTGCAACGGTCGCGACCGCGCGAGCAGCAGGTCGCCGCGCACAAGGTGCGCGAGCCGGAAGTTCGGATGGTCGCGGATCAGCGATTCGATGCGCTTCAGCGCCTCATCGAGACGATTCGCCTCGACCGCCTGGAAGACGGACGACAGCCGGTCCTCGGGCGTCGGGGCGGCGAGGGCGGGAAGCGCCGCGGCGAGCGCCACCGCGAGCGAGAGGGCGCGAAGCATCAGCCCCCCGACTTTTCCTGCTGGATCTGCCATCGGCCGTCGCTCTTCACCATGACCACGGTCTTGGTGCTGTTCGACTTCAGCTTGTCGGAACGGTAACTCTGCCTGAAGGTGACGGTCGCCTGGTTGGGCCCGGACATGGTCACGTTGGGCGAGGTGATGGAGACGGCAATCGACTTGGGCGCCTCGATGCGGGTCCGGCGGAGCTTCTCCCACTCCGCCCGGGCCTCGCCGGCGGGGGTCTTGAAGTCCTTGGAATAAAAGGAAAGATAGCCACTCACGTCCTTCTTGGACCATGCCTGCGCCCAGGCGTTTAGTGCCTTGAGGACCTCGGCTGGGTCGGAGGCCGCCGGTTTCTCCGCGGCCTTGGTTGCAGGTTTCTCGGCCGCGGGCTTCTCCGGCGCGGGTTTCTCTGCGGCCGCCGGCTTTTGCGCGACCACCACGGGAGGCTTTTCTGCGGCCGGCGCAGGCTTGGGCGCGGCGGCAACCACCGACGCCGGCTTGGCCGGGGCCGGCCCGCCGACGAGGTCGCGCACCAGGGAAAGCTTGTTCTGCGCCCCGGCGTTCGACGAGTCGAGCTGCAGCGCCTTGTCGTACGCCTGGCTCGCGAGCTTGGCGTAGACGTCGCCCAGGTTCTCGTAGGCGGTGGCGTAGCTCGGATGGGTGCGGATCGACTGCTCGAGCGCGCCCCGCGCTTTCTCGTACTGGCCCTGCGAGGCGTAGATGACGGCGAGGTTGTTGTAGGGCTCAGGAAGCTCGGGATAGTCCTGCGTGAGCTTGGTGAACACGTCGATCGCTTCGCGCGTGTTCCCCTGCTCCGTAAAGATCAGTCCCTTGAGGAAGCGCGCCTGCGGATCCTTCGGTTTTTGCGCCAGCACCTTGTTGACGCGCTCCATGGCCTGCTGGTGCTGCCCGGCCTTCAGGAGCTTCGCCGCGTCCTGCACGTCGTCGGCCAAGGCGAGAGGGCTGGCGGCGAGCAGTACGCCGAGCCACGTTGCAAGGGCCATCCGGAGCAGGGTCCGGGAAGCGGAAAAAATCAGCATTGTGTTATATTTTCAAGGCCCTACGTAAGCGTCGCATTCTAGACCAAGCCCTGCTGCTCCACAACCCGCAGCGAGGCATCGCGCCGCGCGTTCCGGATGCTGAAGATCTACAACACGCTCGGCCGCACCCTGCAGGACTTCGCGCCGCTGCGCGCCGGCGAAGTACGCATGTACGTATGCGGCATCACCGTCTACGACTATTGCCATCTCGGGCACGCGCGCTTCTTCGTCGTGTTCGACATCGTGCAGCGCTGGTTGCGGGCGAGCGGGTACCGGGTGACGTACGTGCGAAACATCACCGACATCGACGACAAGATCATCCGCCGCGCGCACGAGAACGGCGAGACCGTGCAGGCGCTCACCGAGCGCTTCATCCGCTTCATGGACGAGGACGCCGCGGCGCTGGGCGTGCAGAAGCCCGACCACGAACCGCGCGCCACGCAGTACGTGCCGCAGATGCTGGAGCTAATCGAGCGGCTCGCGCAGCGCGGCCTCGCCTATCCCTCGGCATCGGGCGACGTGAACTATGCAGTGCGCCGGTTTCCCGGCTACGGGAAGCTCTCCGGCAAGTCGCTCGACGAGCTGCGCGCCGGCGAGCGCGTGGAGGTGGATGCGACGAAGGAGGATCCGCTCGATTTCGTGCTTTGGAAGCGCGCCAAGCCCCACGAGCCGACCTGGCCGTCGCGCTGGGGCGGCGGTCGGCCCGGATGGCACATCGAGTGCTCCGCCATGTCGAGCAGCCTGCTGGGCGACGAGTTCGACATTCATGGCGGCGGCCAGGACCTGCAGTTCCCGCACCACGAGAACGAGATCGCGCAGTCCGAAGGCGCGACCGGTGCGCGCTTCGCCCGCTACTGGATGCACAACGGCTTCGTGCGCAAGGACGAAGAGAAGATGTCGAAGTCGCTCGGCAATTTCTCGACGATCCGGGAGGTGCTGGGCAAGTACGACCCGGAGGTCGTGCGCTTCTTCATCGCGCGCGCGCACTATCGGAGCCCCCTCAACTATTCCGATGCGCACCTCGACGACGCGAAGCAGAGCCTGACGCGGCTCTACACCGCGCTGAAGCAGGCGCCCCCGGCAGGCGAGCCCGTCGACTGGAGCACGGCATCGGCGCGTCGCTTCCGCGAGGCGATGGACGACGATTTCGGCACGCCGGGCGCGGTGGCCGTCCTGCATGAGCTGGCCAACGAGGCATTCCAGGGAAAAGGGCGGGCAGCCGCCGAGCTTCGCGCCTTGGGCGGCGTGCTCGGACTCCTGCAGCGCGACCCGGGGGAGTTCCTGCGCGGGGGCAGCGCTGGCGACGAGGATTGGATCGGCGAGCGCATCGCCGCCCGAAAGGCGGCCCGGGACCGCAGGGACTTCGCGGCGGCGGATCGCATCCGCGCGGAGCTTCTCGAGCGTGGCATCGTGCTCGAGGACGCCGGCGGACTCACGAACTGGCGCCGCAAGTAGCGTCGTAGGGGTTTTCCCCCTGATTTTCTGAGGTTTCCCCGATTCAGGCGGGCCCGCCACGCTGGTACCGTGGCGAGACTTTGGTAGAACTTGTGAGCGAGCTCATTTCGAGCTTCAGATTTTCCGCGTAAGTTGCTGCTGTGCTTGGGTTTTCAGCTGTCGTATCATGACCAAAATTAGCAATCGCGCAGGCCCCTGAGGGGGACAATGCGCGATGCCGCCTCGGGGGACGCCCCGACGGCTTGGGGAGACAGGGAGATAAGTCTGATGAGCGACCCGACGGCCAAGGGTCCTGCAGCCAGCGTAAAGCCCGCACCGTTGCCCGCGTTGCGCGAAGACCTGCGCCTTTATCCCGGCGCGCCTGCGCGCGATGGCTCCCCGACGTGGCGCATCCACGATGCGGTCCGCAACTCGTTCTTCGAAATCGGCTGGCTCGAGTTCGAGCTTCTCGCGCGCTGGCGCGAGGCGGCCGATGCGCCATCGCTGGTCGCTCGCGTCGGCGCCGAAACGCCGCTGAAGCCGGCGCTCGCGGAAGTGACAGACCTTATCGGGTTCCTCGCGCAGAACCAGCTGCTTGCCCCCGGGAGCGCAGCATCCGGCGATGCGCTGCGCCGGCGCATGGAAGGTGCGCGCAAGTCCTGGCACGAGCAGCTTCTGCACCACTACCTGTTTTTCCGCGTCCCGCTGCTGCGCCCGGATGCATTCCTCGCGAGAACCGTGGGCCTGACCGACGTGTTCTTCACGCGCGGCTTCGTTCTGCTCGTGCTCGTCCTGCTGGGCCTGGACCTCTACCTGCTCTCGCGCGAGTGGTACAGCTTTACCGAGGCGATGAGCCGCATGCTGACGCCGGCGGCGTTCCTCTACTACGCGGTCGCGGTCACGTTCTCGAAGATCGTCCACGAGCTCGCCCATGCCTACGCCGCGCGCCGGTATGGCGTGCGCGTGCCGACGCTCGGCGTCGCGTTCCTCGTGCTCTGGCCGTTCCTCTATACCGACACCGGGGAAACCTGGAAGCTCGGCGACCGGCGCAAGCAGCTCGTCATCGCCTGCGCCGGCATGGGTGCGGAGCTGGTCCTGGCGGTGTTCTCCACGCTCCTCTGGGCGCTTTCCCCGGACGGAGCGGCGAAGAACGTTTTCTTCGTCCTCGCGAGCACGACGTGGATCATGACCCTGGCGATCAACGCCAGCCCATTCATGCGGTTCGACGGCTATTTCGTCCTCTCGGACCTGCTCGACTTCCCCAACCTGCACGAGCGCAGCACGGCACTCGCCAAGCGCTGGCTGCGCCGGACGTTCTTCGGACTCGAGGAGCCGCAGCCGGAACCCACCCTCACCCCCCGCCAGCGCGGCTGGCTGATCGTCTTCGCTTACGTCACCTGGCTCTACCGCCTGACGATCTTCCTCGGCATCGCGCTGCTCGTGTACCACATGTTCTTCAAGCTGCTCGGCCTGTTCCTGATGCTGATCGAGCTGCTCTGGTTCGTCGCCAAGCCGGTCTACGCCGAGCTTGCCTATGTCTGGAAGCAGCGCAAGGACGTGCACATCGCCTGGCGGCCGTTCGCGGCCGCGTTCATGGTGCTGGCGGCATTCATGTGGATCGTGCCGATTTCGAACACGGTGACAGCGCCGGCGATTCTGCGCGCGCACCAGGAACATGCCGTCTATGCACCGTTCCCGGCGCGGGTCGTCGCGCTCCTCGTGTCGGATCAGGATCCTGTCGGCGCGGAGACCGAGCTCGTGAGCCTCGAGGCGGTCGATCTCGAGGTCCGCGAGAAGAAGGCGGAGATCGCCATCGCCTCCGCCCAGCTCGAGCTGGCGCGCATGCCGGCGAGCGTGCGCCTGCAGGAGAACTACAAGATCATGCAGGAGCGGCTGGCGCAGGCGCAGGTGGAGAAGCAGGCGATCCTCGAGGAGTTTAGCCGCCAGCACGTGCGCTCGCCGCAGGAAGGACGGATTCGCGACCTCGCCCCCGACCTGGTGGCCGGTCGCTGGGTCGGCCCGCGCCAGCTCCTGATGCGCGTGGTTTCCGATTCCGAGCAGATCATCGAGGCGTACGTCGGCGAGCGGCAGGTGGCGGCGATCGAGCCAGGCCAGGTCGTGCGCTTCTATCCGAGCCGGCCGGGCCGGCCGGCGCTTTCGGGCGAGGTCGTCTCCGTCGACAAGTCGCCCCAGAAGGAGATCTCCAGGCCCTTGCTCGCATCGATCTACGGCGGCGACGTCGCCGTGAAGCAAGGCCCGCGCGGCACGCTGGTCGCCCAGGACGCAGTTTTCCGCGTCACGGTGCGGCCGATCGGCGAGGTCCCGCCTGCCGATGCGGTGATCCACGGCAGCGTGCGCATCGATACCGGATTGCGGTTCGTCGTCGAGAACTTCGTCTACCGGATACTTTCAGTGCTGATCCGCGAAAGCGGGCTCTAAGGGACGCGAATGTCCAAGAAGAACGAAAGCAAGCCGAGCCAGACCAAACCGAAAGCGACCTCGAGCGCGCCGCGGCGCCGCACGCGCATGATCGCGCTCGAGCCGCGGATGCTCTTCGACGGCGCGCTCGGCATCGACCTCGGCGTCAAGGCGACGCAGGTCCTCCTCGGCGAAGCGGCGAGCGAAGCGCCCGAGGCGCCCGCGGCGACGGAGCAGCCGAAGGCCGCGGAGAAGCAGGCAACCAGCGAAACGGAGCGGCTCCTCGCCGAAGGCACGGCCGCCGAGGTGCGGCAGGAAATCGTCTTCATCGACGTCTCGGTCCGCGACTTCCAGAAGCTCGTGGATGGAATCGACAACAAGCAGACGCGCGTCGTGCTGCTCGATCCGGCCAAGGACGGCATCCGGCAGATCGTCGATATCGTGAAGCAGTACGACTCGGTGGATGCGATTCACATCATCTCCCACGGGACCGAAGGGCAGCTGAACCTCGGCGCGAGCGTGCTGAACGCGGCGACGATCGAGCAGACCTATGGGGCGGACCTGGCCGTCCTGAAGGCGCATCTGAGCGCCGAAGCGGATCTTCTCGTCTACGGCTGCGACTTCGGGAAGGGCACCGCCGGCGAGTCCGTCGCCGACAAGCTTGCCGAGCTCACCGGCGCAGACGTCGCCTCGAGCGACGACACGACCGGGCACGAGAGCCTCGGTGGCGACTGGGATCTCGAGCGCAAGACCGGCGAGATCGAGACGGACATCGCCGTCTCGGATGCGGCGCGGGACGCCTGGCGGGACCGGCTTGCGGTTTACACGCTCGACTGGGACACGATGACGTGGCCGTCGGGGCAGAGCCAGACCTACGCCGTGGGCAATGGCGATGTCACGGTCACGACCTCCAGCGTCGCGCCGACGATCAACAACAGCTACACGGGAGGCGCCGCGGGCGCTGCACCGAACTCGCTCATCTTCCAGACCGCCAATACCGCGCCGTACACGATGACCATCACGGTGGATTTCTCCGCCCAGATGGGTGGGAGCGTGAGCAACGTCGGCTTCGCGCTGTACGACATCGACAACGCGGAGATCGCCGATGTGTCGGCCGTCGTGAACGGCACCAGCGTCCAGGCGACCAACGTCGCGACCAGCGCGGCGAACGGCCTGACGCAATTCGGCACCTATACGCGCGTCGCCGCGAACGGCACGGCGGCGGGCAATACCTCGTCGGTCGGTAATGCTTACTTCTACTTCAACACGAACGAGATCAGCCAGGTCACGATCACCTATACGAGCAATTCGTTCGCCTACGTGGTGCTCAACGACATCACGTTCATGGGCAACCAGCTCAATCCGCCGGTGGTGGACCTGGACACCACCAGCGCTGCCAACGCCTCGGCGACCGATGGCTTCGCCACGCGATCGTTCGCCAACGCGAGCGGCGGCACGATCCCGTGGACCGGGAACTGGACCGAGACCGACGCAACGGGCGCGGGCGCGACCGCCGGACATGTCCAGGTCCAGGACCCCGGCGCCGGGACCGACTACGCGCTGAGGATCGGCAACGCCACGTCATCCGGAGCGTACGAGGGCGCCCGCCGCGCCATCGACCTGACCGGATATTCGAACCCGACCCTCAGCTTCGACTACCGCACCGCAGGCGCAGCGCTCAGCGCTGCCGACCAGGCCGTCGTGGAGATTTCCACGAACGGCGGGCTGAACTACACACTGCTCAAGACCTATACCGGCAGCTTCGCGAGCTACAGCTCCGAATCCATCAGCCTCCAGGGCTACGAATCCCCGGATACCGTCATCCGGTTCCGCGTCGCGGGCAGCAGCGCGTTCACGGGGGCGGGGGAGTACTTCTACGTCGACAACGTGCAGGTTTCGTCGCAGCCGACCGGCTCGTCGGCGACCTACACGGAGGGCGGCGCGTCGGTCGCGATCGCTGCCACCGGGAATGCCCTGGTCAGCGATCCCGACAGCACGCAGATGCAGAGCGCCACGGTCAGGATCGGCAACTTCGCGGCCGGCGACACGCTCACCTTTACGAACGTCGGCAACGTCACCGGCAGCTATGACGCGCTGAGCGGCGTCCTCACCATCACGGGGACCGACACGAAGGCGAACTACAGCACCTTCCTCAACTCGATCCGCTACAGCGGCGGCGACGATGTCACGCTGGGCGGTACGCGCAGCAGCGCGGCGATCGACGTCGTGGTCTTCGATACGGGGGGGAGCATCAGCAACACGGCGAGGAGCGACATCGCGCTCCTGGCGGTCAACGACGCGCCGGTCAACAGCGTGCCGGCCGCCCAGTCAGTCAACGAGGACACGCCGCTCGTCTTCTCGAGCGGCAACGGCAACCTGATCAGCATCAGCGACCCGGATGCCGCTACCGTCCAGGTCCAGCTCGCGGTAACCAACGGCACCCTGACACTGTCGGGGACGGCCGGGCTTGCCTTCAACGCCGGCGCGAACGGCAGCAGCACGATGACGGTGACCGGAACCCAGGCCGCCGTGAACACCGCGCTCAGCGGCATGACCTACACGCCGACACCGAACTACAGCGGGGGCGCCACGCTTTCCATCGCCACCAGCGACCTCGGGTCGTCCGGCTCGGGCGGCACCTTGATCGACAGCGACTCGGTGGCCATCACGATCCTGCCCATCGACGATGCCCCTTCCGGCGCGAACACGACCGTCACCGCGGTCGAAGATTCCTCGTACGTCTTTAGCGCGGCCGACTTCGGCTACACGGATCCGGAAGGCGACGCGATGACCGGCGTGCGGGTCGATACGCTTCCCGCCACGGGCGCCCTGACCCTCGACGGCGCATCGGTCGTCGCGGGCCAAGTCGTTTCGAAGGCCGACATCGACAGCGGTCGCCTGGTCTTCGCCCCCGTGGCGAACGCCTCCGGCGTTGCGTACACCAGCTTCACGTTCAGCGTCGCCAACGCCGCCGGCATCGACGGCAGCCCGAATACCCTGACCATCGACGTCACCGGCGTCAACGACGCGCCCGTGAATACGGTACCCGCTGGGCAGACGTCGCTGCGCAATGTCGACATCACGTTCTCGGCGGCGAACGGGAACCGCATTTCGGTCAGCGACACCGAAAGCGGAAGCCTCACGGTCACGCTCGCGGTTACCGCGGGCGACCTGACGCTTTCCACGACCGCCGGTCTCGCCTTCACGACGGGCGACGGGGCGGGCGATGCGACGATGACCTTCTCGGGGACGCAGGCCGCGATCAATGCCGCGTTGAACGGCATGGTCTACAACAATCCGAACACGACCGGTACCCGGACCCTGACGATCACGACGTCGGACGGCTCGGCGAGCGATGTGGATACGGTGTCGATCGTCTCGACGAACAGCGCGCCGCCGCGGCTCGACCTCGACTCGAGCGACACCGTGGCGATTACCGGTACGGACACGTTCAATACGCCGTCCTACACGAACGCCGTGGCACCCTGGTCGAACGCGGGGTGGATCGAAACGGACGATGCGGACGGCACAAATTCGCGCACGGCCGGGCAGGTCAGGATCGTCTCGAACGCCGGCAGCAACATGATCAGGATGACGGACGAGGACGGCGAAGACAACGTCGCCATTGAGCGCGCGGCAGACTTGAGCGCGTACGCGTCGAGCGACTACAGCACCACGCTCAGCTTTGCTTACAGATCGAGCGGGAACCTGGAGGCTCCGGATAGCTTTAGCGTTCAGGTCTCCAGCAATGGCGGCGCCACCTGGACCACCCTGGAGACCATCAGCCCCGGGGATAACGCGAATGCCTCTCGCACCTACGACATCAGCGCTTACGCGTCGGCCAATACTGTCGTGCGGTTCGCACTGACCCCGAACGAGTTCGACGGGGACAACGAGTACCTCTACATCGACAACCCGTCGATGGCCGTGGCCGGAGGGCCGACCGGCTATGCCGCGACGTATACGGAGAACGGCGCGGCGGTGAACATCGCCAGCAGCGCGAACGTCGCCATTACCGATGCCGATTCCGCGAACCTGGGGCAGGCGGTGCTTGCCGTCGGCAATTTCGTCGCCGGTGATCGCATCGCGATCGACGGCTCGACGATCACCCTGGCTGCGGGCAGCGGGACGACCGCGACCAACGGGCTCGCCTACACGGTCGCGGTCGTGGGAAATGCGGCCACGCTGACGCTGAGCGGGAGCAGGGCGATTGCCGTGTACGACACCATCCTGCAGGGCGCGACGTTCTCGTCGTCGTCGGACGACCCGACCGCCGGCGGTACCAGCACGTCCCGGAGCATCGGCGTCACCGTCTACGACACGGCGTCCAATCCGAGCAATACGGCGGTCAGCACGATCGCGGTGGTTGCAGTGAACGACGCCCCCGTTCTCGCCGACGCGGTCTTGGGGATGACCGTCGCCGAGGATGCCGGGCTTCCCATCGGCGCAGTCGGCTCGCCGATCTCGACGTTCACGGGCGGCATTGGCGACCCGGACAGCGGCGCGCTCGAGGGCATCGCCATCGTCGGCGCCAACGAGGCCAATGGCACCTGGTACTACACGACCGATGGTGGCGCGACATGGACGGCCCTCGGGACGGTCAATGCGACGCAGTCGCTCCTCCTTTCCGACAATGCGAGCACCCGGCTTTATTTCGCGCCGGCGGCGGACTACAACGGCACGGCCAGCGCGGCGCTGACCGTTCGCGCGTGGGACCGCACCAGCGGCGTTGCCGGCACGAAAGTAAGCACGGCCGCGACCGGCGGCACCAGTGCATTCTCGAGCGCGACCGATGTCATCGATGTCACGGTCACCGCGGTGAACGACGCACCGGTGGGGGCGGATGCGACGGTCGTCACGAACGAGGACACGGCATATGCGTTTGCCGCGGCCGACTTCGGCTTCAGCGACGTGGACGCCGGGGACACGCTTTCGGCGGTCCGGATCGATACGCTGCCGGCGGCCGGGACGCTGCGCCTGTCGGGGATGGCGGTGGCTGCCGGGCAAGTGATCACGGCGGCGAGTCTCGGCAACCTGACGTCCACGCCGGCGGCCGAGGCGAGCGGGGCAGGGTACGCCTCGTTTACGGTCAGCGTGCGGGACCAGGGGGGCGCCTTCGACGCAGCGCCGAACACGATCACGGTGAACGTGAATGCGGTGGACGACGCCAGTGTGCTGGTGGCGGACACGAGGACGGTGAACGAAGACAACCCGGCGACGGGGAACGTGCTGACCAACGACAGTGATGTGGACAGCGCGCTGGCGGTGGCCTCGTACGTGGT
>CBDDRX010000103.1:0-8649 GCA_965233165.1 uncultured bacterium
GTGATCCTCGCCTACCTCTCCTGGCCGGTCTTCTACAACTCCTGGGCGCAGGGCGAGGTTTCCGCGAACGCCGGCGGGCTGCTGCGCTGGCCGGTGAAGATCTTCCTGCCGCTCGGGTTCGCATTGATCACGCTCCAGGGGCTCTCCGAGCTGATCAAGCGCGTCGCGATGCTGACCGGCCACATGAAGGCCGACCTGCACTACGAGCGCCCGCTCCAGTGACCGCGCCATGAGCTTCATCCCCCTGTCGTGGATGGCGCCGCTCATGTTCGGCGGCCTGGTGCTGTTCATGCTGGTCGGCTTCCCGGTGTCGTTCTCGCTCGCCGCCGTGGGCCTGTTCTTCGGCTTCCTCGCCATCGAGCACGGCTACTTCGATTTCGCGTTCATGCAGGCGCTGCCCGAGCGGGTCTTCGGCATCGTTTCCAACGACACCCTGCTCGCCATCCCGTTCTTCACCCTGATGGGGGCGATCCTCGAGCGCTGCGGCCTCGCCGAGGACCTGCTCGACGGGCTCGGGCAGCTCTTCGGGCCGGTGCGCGGCGGCCTGGGCTATGCCGTGGTGGTGGTCGGGGCGATCCTCGGCGCCATCACCGGGACCGTCGCCGCCTCGGTGATCGCGATGGGGCTCATCTCCCTGCCGGTCATGATGCGCTACGGCTACAACATGAAGTTCGCCACCGGCGTGATCGCCGCCTCCGGCACCATCACCCAGCTCATCCCGCCCTCGCTCGTGCTGATCGTGCTGGCCGACGTGCTGGGCCGCTCCGTGGGCGACATGTACGCGGGCGCCTGGGGGCCGAGCATGGTGCAGCTCGCCCTCTTCTGCGCCTACGTCTTCCTGGTGAGCGTCTTCAGGCCCGAATGGGTGCCGGGAATCCCGCGCGAGTCGCGCACCCTGCACGGCTGGCCGCTGGTGAAGAAGTGCCTGTGGGGCATCGTGCCGTCGCTGGTCCTGATCTTCCTCGTCCTCGGCACCATCTTCCTCGGCCTCGCGACGCCGACCGAGGCGGGCGCGATGGGCACGATCGGCGCCGTCGGCCTGGCGGTGGTGCACCACAAGGAGTTCTCGCGCCGCGCCCGCATCGCGGGCTGGATCGCCCTGGCCGCGATCTCGGTCATCTGCGTCCTCGCGGTGGGCGCGCCGCCCGCCTTCGAGCAGTTTCGCGCCCCGCTCTTCGTCGTCTTCTACGCGGGGCTCGCGGTCCTGCTCGGCGAGGCGCTACGGATCGACGAGCTGCGCAAGCTGATCTGGCAGGCCTCGCAGAACACCATGCGCATCACGGCGATGGTGATCTACATCCTGATCGGCTCGACCATCTTCGTGCTGGTGTTCCGCGGCGTCGACGGCGACCCGTTCATCGAGCACCTGCTCGGCGGCCTGCCGGGCGGCGCGGTCGGCTTCCTCATCTTCGTCAACGTGTTCGTCTTCTTCCTCGCGTTCTTCCTCGACTTCTTCGAGATCGCCTTCATCATCGTGCCGCTGCTCGCGCCGGTGGCGCAGAAGCTGGGCATCGACCTCATCTGGTTCGGCGTGCTGCTGTGCGTGAACATGCAGACCTCGTTCATGCACCCGCCCTTCGGCTTCGCGCTGTTCTACCTGCGCGGCATCGCCCCGAAGGAGGTCAAGAGCTCGGACATCTACTGGGGGGCGATCCCGTGGGTCGTGCTGCAGGTGATCATGGTGGCGATCCTGATCGCGTTCCCGCAGCTCGTCACCGCGTTCCTCGACAAGGGGAGCAACGTCGACCCCGACTCGATCACGATCGAGATTCCGGAAAACGACTTCGCGCCGCGGGAAGAGCAGAAATGAAAAAACCCCGCCGCAGCGGGGTTTTCGTGGAGCGAAGCGCCTATGCCTTCTTCTTCGCCGCCGGCTTGGCGGGCTGGCCTATCCGGGAATTGAAGGTGTAGTTGTCGTAGCTCTGCTCGGCGACGCGGAACCAGAGGAACTGCTCGTCGCGGAACTTCTTCCAGTCGCCGTAGATGCGCTTGAAGTGCGGGCTCTTCGCGCTCATCTCGCCGTACACCTCGTAGGAGGCCTTCTCGGCCGCCTCGAGCACCGAGCGCGGGAACGGGCGCAGCTGCGTGCCCGAAGCCACCAGGCGGCGCAGCGCCGGCGGGTTCTGCGCGTCGTACTTCGCCTGCATCCAGGTCGTTACCTCGTTGCACGCGGTCTCGAAGGCCGCCTGGAAGTGCTTGGGCAGCTCGTTCCACTTCTTCTCGTTCACGTACGCGTGCACCATCGGGCCGCCCTCCCAGAACCCCGGGTAGTAGTAGAACTTGGCGACCTTGTTGAAGCCGAGCTTCTCGTCGTCGTACGGGCCCACCCACTCGGCCGCGTCGATCGTGCCCTTCTCCAGCGCCGGGTAGATGTCCGGGGCGCCCAGCTGCTGCGGCACCACGCCCATCTTGGCCATGATCAGGCCGGCCATCCCGCCGATGCGCATCTTCACGCCCTTGAGGTCGGCGGCGCTCTTGATTTCCTTCCGCCACCATCCGCCCATCTGGCAATTCGTATTGCCGGCCTGCATCGAGACGACGCCATACTCCTTGTAGAGCGGCGCCATCAGCTCCTTGCCGCCGCCGAACAGCCACCAGGCCGCCTGCTGCCGGGCGTTGCCGCCGAAGCAGACGGCGGTGCCGAACGCGAACGCCGGATCCTTGCCGAAGTAGTAGTACGGCGCGGTGTGGCCGCACTCGACGGTGCCGGCCTGCACGGCGTCGAGCACCTGCAGCGCCGGAACGATCTCGCCCGCGGCGAAGACGCGGATCTGGAACTTGCCGTCGGTGATTTCAGCGACGCGCTTGCCGATCAGGTCCGCGCCGCCGAACAGGGTGTCCAGGCTCTTCGGCCAGCTCGTCGTCATGCGCCACGTGACCGTGCCCGGCGTCTGGGCGATTGCGGGTGCCGCCAGGGTAGTCGCCGCGACGCCAGCGGCGGCTTTCTTCAGAAATGATCTGCGTTCCATCGGACCTTCCTCCTCGAAAAGGATTGAATGGATTGCGAAAAATCGGGAAGCTGCGCTGCCAGTCTAGCTTAATTCAGCCGCGCGCAGCGCACCGCCAGGTCCACCAGGGAGGCGCGCACCTCGGCGACGTCGGCCGCCTCCGGGTCGCGCTGCAGGTAGTCGGTCAAGTCCTGGAGCGCTGGCCGCCAGCATTCCAGCCGCTGGTAGACCAGGCCGCGGTCGCGCAGCTCCGCCGGCGAGTCCGGATGCACCAGGAGCATGCGGTTCAGCACGGCGAGCATCTGCTCCGGCCGGTCCGCGTCGCGGTGGATCGCCTTCAGGTTGCGCAGGAGCCGGCCGAGGATCTGGCGCTTGGACGCAGCCTCGAGGAACTGATCGAGCGGCAGGTCGGCAACCGCGACCCCGGCCGCCGCATCCTCCGGGATCACCCGCTGCAGGCGCTCGCGCAGCTCGTCCTCGGATTGCGGGACGCCGCCGGAGAACGGATCGAGGACCAGCACGCCTCCCCGCACCTGCACGCGCACGAGGAAATGGCCCGGGAAGGAGACGCCCTCGCAGGCAAGGCCGATGCGCTGCGCGAGCGCCATGTACAGGACCGACATCGTGATGGGGATGCCGGTCCTGCGCTCGATGACGTCGTTGAGATAGCTGTTGCGCGGGTCGTAGTAGTCCTCGGTGTTGCCCCAGTACCCGAGGTCCTGGAACAGGAACTCGTTCAGCGCGATGACCCGCTCTTCGGCGGCGTCGCGCTCCTTGAGGCGGGCGCGCAGCCGCGTGGCGAGGCCTTCGATCTCCCCGAGCCAGTGCTCGACGTCCAGGCCGGGATACGCGTCCTGCGCGACCAGGAGGCAGGCCCGCGCGAGGTCAAGCTCCGCCTCCGGCGCCTTGAGCAGCCGCGCGAAGGCGTCCAGCGACCTCGTCAGGGCGCGCTCCTGCGGGAGAAGTCGCGCGGCCGGAAGCCGAACGCGAGCAGGCAGCCCGCATACGTGAAGCCGCCGAGCGCCACCAGGCCGAGGATCGCCGGAAGCTTGCGCTCCCAGGACGCGGCCAGCCACCACGCCGCCTCGCCCATGGTGCTGAACAGGACGATCGCCATGAGCGCCACCGACGCGGCGACCTTGAGCGCGAACACGAGCCACCCGGGCTGCGGCACGTAGACCTGCCGCCGGCGCAGCAGGTGGTAGAGCAGGAACGCGTTGAGGCAGGCGCCCAGGCCGATCGCGAGCGCGAGGCCGGCGTGCTTCAGCGGGCCCACGAAAGCGAAGTTCATCGCCTGCGTGACGACCAGGGTGAACACGCCGATCTTCACCGGGGTGACGATGTTCTGCCGCGCGTAGAAGCCCGGCGCCAGGATCTTCACCAGGATCATGCCGACCAGACCCAGGCTGTAGGCGACGAGCGCGCGCTGCGTCATGAACGCGTCCTCCGCGCCGAAGCGGCCGTACTGGAAAAGCGCGGCGATGAGGGGCAGCGCCAGCACCGCGAGCGCCGCGGCGGCCGGCACGGCAAGGAGGATGGTGAGGCGCAGGCCCCAGTCGAGCAGCTTCGAGTACTCGACGGTATTGGCGTCGGCGTGGTAGCGCGACAGGCTGGGCAGCAGGATCGTGCCGAGCGCGACGCCCAGCACGCCGGCCGGGAGCTCCATCAGGCGATCCGCGTAGTAGAGCCAGGAGACGCTGCCGGTGACCAGGAAGGACGCGAAGACCTGGTTGATGAGCAGCGACACCTGGCTCACCGACACGCCGAACGCCGCCGGCGCCATGAGGAAGAGGATGCGCCGCACGCCGGGATGGGAGAGGTCGAGGCGCCAGCGCGGCAGGAGCCCGAGCCGGGCGAGGAACGGAACCTGGAAGGCGAGCTGCAGCGCGCCGCCCACGAACACCGCCCAGGCGAGCGCATGCACCGGCCGCTCGAAGCGCTCGGCGAAGAACAGCGTGGCGACGATGAAGGAGACGTTGAGGAGCGCCGGGGTGAGCGCCGGCACCGAGAACCGGTTCCAGGTGTTGAGGATGCCCGCGGCGAGCGCCACCAGGGCGATGAAGGCTATGTAGGGGAACGTGATGCGCAGCAGCCCGACCGTCAGGTCGAACTTCTCCGGGTCGGCGGCGAACCCGGGCGCCGTCACGTGGACGATGAGCGGCGCGATCGCCATGCCGAGCGCGGCGACCGCCACGACCGCGAGGAACAGGAGGGTCGAGATGCGGTCGATCAGGCCCTTCACCTCGCCCGGCTGCGCGTTCTTGTGGGCGGCGAGGACCGGGACGAACGCCTGCGAGAAGGCGCCCTCGGCGAACATGCGCCGCAGCAGGTTCGGGATCTTGAAGGCGACGAAGAAGGCGTCGGTGGCGAGGCCCGCCCCGAACACGCGGGCGATGAGGAAGTCGCGCACGTAGCCGAGCACCCGGCTGATCATGGTGAGGCTGCTCACGGCAGCCAGGGCACGCAGCAGGTTCATGATAAAATTCGCGCCCTTTTCAGGATCCGCCCATGGCCAACATCAAATCTGCCAAGAAGCGCGCTCACCAGGCCATCGGCCGGCGCGCGCACAACATGAAGCTGCGCACCGCGGTGCGCACCGCCATCAAGAACGTCGTCAAGGCAGTGGCCGCGGGCGACAAGGACGCCGCGGCGAAGAAGATGCAGGATTCGCAGAAGATCATCGACCGCGTGGTCGCCAAGGGCGTCCTGCACCGCAACGCGGGCGACCGCCACAAGAGCCGCCTCGCGCATGCCCTCAAGGGCATGAAGTAGTCCCGCTTCAGGCCGTATCTCCCACCCGCTGCAGCTCGGCAAGCTTGGTCCGTCCCGCGATTCGTCCGTCGCGGGTCCTCAGCTCGTTGTCCTTCGCGAAGCTGAGCAGGAACCGGTAGGCCATCGGCTCGAGCTCCTCGAGCCGGATGTCGACCACCACGCAGCGGATTCCGTTCGAGGTCACCGGGTGGACGAACGGCGAGTACTGCATGCGCTGGTCGCCGCCGAAGACCGACATCACGCCGCACAGCCGCTCGGCCCAGTCGCTCGGCCGGAACGGCGTGCCGTCGCGCGTGACGCCCAGGATGACGAGCTCGACGACGGGTTGCTCGATGGGTTGCCCGGGCATTAGCCCATTATAGTAAGAAGCCCCATGGCCAAGCCCGCCAGCCGCATTCTCGTCATCAACGACGAGCACCTCATCCTCCGGGAGTTCGTCAAGGGCCTGAACGCCGCGGCCCGCACGCTCGACAACCCCCTCGGCATCGGCTTCGTCGGCGTCGCCACCGCGAAGGAGGCGCTGGAGGTGATCGAGTCGGACGGCGACCTGCAGGCCGTGCTGGTGGACGACACGCTCTACTCCCTGGAGAAGAACGGCAGCTCGGCGAAGAAGCTGCAGATGTCGGCCCTCGAGCTGGTGCGGCGCATCACGCGCTTTCGCCCCGAGCTCGACGTCTACATCCTTATCGCGCAGGAAAAGGAAGACGACGTGGTGGACAAGCTGTTCACCGAGTCGGTCGACGGCTATTTCTACCGCGAGGAGCGCGACTACCGCGGCATCTACCGCATCCTGAACGCGCAGATCCAGGAGCGCGCGCGCACGCCGTTCTACGACCAGCTCAAGAACTACGTCTGGATGGCGAAGGACCAGTGGCACACCCCGGGGCACAGCTCGGGCGAGTCCATGCGCGGCAGCCCCTGGGTCAACGATTTCTACGAGTTCATGGGCGAGCACGTGTTCGACGCCGACCTCTCGGTCTCGGTGCCGATGCTCGACTCGCTGATGGAGCCCAAAGGCGTGATCGCGGAAGCGCAGGCGATGGCGGCGAACGCGTTCGGCGCGCGCCGCACGTACTTCGCGACCAACGGCACCTCCACGGCCAACAAGGTGATCTTCCAGACGCTGCTCGCCCCGGGCGAGAAGCTGCTCCTGGACCGCAACTGCCACAAGAGCGTGCACCACGGCGTGGTCCTCTCCGGCGCGAATCCCGTGTACCTCGACTCGGCGCTCAACCGCAAGTACGGGCTGTACGGGCCGGTGCCGAAGAAGACGCTGCTGCGCGAGATCGCGAAGCACGCGGAGGACGAGGCCCTGATCCTCATCCCCTGCACCTACGACGGCTTGCGCTACAACCTCGCGCCGATCGTCGCGGCGGCGCATGCGCGCGGCATCAAGGTGATCATCGACGAGGCCTGGTACGGGTTCGCGCGCTTCCACCCGGAATTCCGGCCGACCGCGCTCGAGGCCGGCGCCGACTACGCGACGCAGTCCACGCACAAGGTGCTCTCGGCTTTCTCGCAGGCCTCGATGATCCACATCAACGACCCGGGCTTCCGCGAGCACCTGTTCCGCGAGAACTTCAACATGCACACCTCGACCAGCCCGCAGTACGGGCTGATCGCGAGCCTCGACGTCGCGCGCAAGCAGGCGGTGATGGAGGGCTACAAGCTGCTCACGCGTACCCTCGAGCTGGCGAAGGAAGTGCGTTCGCTGGTGAACTCGACGAAGGTGTTTCGCGTCCTCGAGCTCGACGACCTGCTGCCCGAGCAGGTGCGCAAGGACGGCATCCGCCTCGACCCGACGAAGGTCACGATCGACATCTCCGGCTGCGGCTACACCGCCGAGGACCTGCAGAAGGAGCTCTTCGAGCGCTACAACATCCAGGTCGAGAAATCGACCTTCAACACGCTGTCCCTCCTTCTCACCATCGGTACCACCCGCTCGAAGGTGAGCCGGCTCTACGATGCGCTGATGCGCATCGCCCGCGAGAACAGGGCGCCGCGCAGGCTCGCGCAGACGCCCGAGATCCCGGCCTTCACGAAATTGCGCTACCTGCCGAGGGATGCGTACTACTGCGGCGGCGAGCTGGTGCCGGTGTTCGACGACCGCGAGCGGGTGAACCGGGCGCTCGCCGGGCGCATCTGCGCCGACCAGATCGTCCCCTACCCCCCGGGAATCCCGGTGCTCGTTCCCGGCCAGCTCATCACCACCAAGATCGTCGAGTACCTCGGCGACCTCCTGCACTCGCACAAGCGCATGGAGATGCACGGGATCGTGCACGAAGGCTACCTGCCCTGCGTGCGGGTCCTGAAGCCTCAGGAAGAGAAGGGCTTGCAGAAGCTTTCGTAGAGGAGGCGTGAGGTTGTATTACGCCGTCCATGGAACTGTCACGAAACGGTCATGGCTGAAACATAAGCTGTCGCCGTTCGCTGACAGATAAAGAGGAAAATTCCATGAAATCAATCGTTTCTGCAATCGCACTGGCCCTCGCGGCCACGCCCGCGATCGGCCAGCAACTGGTCAAGATCGACGGTTCGAGCACGGTCTTTCCGGTGACCGAGGCGGTCGCCGAGGACTTCCAGAAGGCGAAGAAGCAGCAGGTCAAGGTCACGGTCGGCATCTCCGGCACCGGCGGCGGCTTCAAGAAGTTCTGCCGCGGCGAAATCGACATCGCGGACGCCTCGCGGCCGATCCTGCAGAAGGAGATGGCCGACTGCAAGGCGGCCGGCATCGAGTACATCGAGCTGCCGGTGGCGTTCGACGCCCTGACGGTGGTGGTCCATCCGAAGAACGCCTTCATCAAGCAGCTCACGGTCGCGGAGATGAAGAAGATGTGGGAGCCGGCGGCGCAGGGCAAGGTGACGCGCTGGAACCAGGTCAACCCCGCCTGGCCGGACCAGCCGATGAAGCTCTTCGGGCCCGGCGCGG
>CBDDRX010000104.1:0-14984 GCA_965233165.1 uncultured bacterium
GCGCCAGGCCACCTACGTCGCCGTCAACGACTACGAAGGCAAGATGCTCGAGCAGAAGACCGGGCGCTCGCTCGAGGACATCGCGCGCGGCGTGAAGGCGCTCGTCTATACGCAGGGAAGCAAGGGCTCGCTCATCTTCGCCGGAAGTCAACGCCACGAAATTCCGTGCGTTCAAGCAGAGGCGGTGGTCGATCCGACGGGCTGCGGCGACGCCTACCGCGCGGGCCTGCTGTACGGCCTTGCGCACGGCTGGGATTGGCCCTCGACCGGGCGGCTGGGCTCGCTGCTCGGCGCGATCAAGATCGGTTATCGTGGCGCGCAGAACCACGCGCCGTCGCAGGCCGAGCTGGAATCGCGCTTTCGCGCCGCGTTCGGCTATTCGCCATGGAAAGGTTGAGGCTCATGACTCCAAGACTGATCGTTCTCGCCGTCGCCGCGGCCGCCGTGCTGGCCGGCTGCGCCTCGCGGGAGTCCGCCAACGTCTACAAGAGCTCCGAAGCGCAGCGCGAGCAGACGGTGCGCTTCGGCACGGTGGAATCGGTGCGCGAGGTCCAGATCCAGGGCCAGCGCTCCCAGGTCGGCACGGTCGGCGGCGGCGTGGTGGGCGGCATCGCCGGCAGCACCGTCGGCCATGGGCGCGGCTCGGCGGTCGGCGCGGTGCTCGGCGGCATCGCCGGCGGGGTCGCGGGCAACGCGATCGAGGAGGGCGTCACGCGCAAGAACGGCCTGGAGATCACCGTAAAGCTCGACAACGGCGACCTGCGCGCGATCGTCCAGGAGGCGGACATCGAGTTCAAGCCCGGACAGCGCGTGCGGCTGGTGAGCACGGGCGGCATCACCCGCGTCAGCCCCTAGGTCAGGCCAGCTTCTCGCGGATCTTCGCCGCGTACTCCTGCAGCTTCTCGCGCGGCGGATTCTTCACCGGCCAGGCGAGCGCCATCCCGTCGCCCTCGTGGCGCGGCACGAGGTGAAGGTGGAAGTGCAGCACGGTCTGGCCGGCCGGCTTGCCGTTCGCCTGGTAGACCGAAAGCCCTTCCGGGGCGAAGGCCGCGCGGATCGCGCGCGCGACGCGCGTGGCGGCGCGGAATACCGCCGCCGCCTCCGCGTCCTGCAGGGCATAGATGTTCTCCGCATGCGTCTTCGCGGCGACGAGCACATGTCCCGGGTTGACCTGGCCGATGTCCATGAAGGCGAGCGTCTCGGCGTCCTCGTGCACCACCGTCGCCGGGATCTGCTTCGCCACGATCTTGCAGAAAACGCAGTTCGCGTCACTTTGCACGTTCGACCTCCTGGTGTCCTTCGCATCCGACCTGGAACAGCTTGCGGTCCTCGAGCCGCAGCGCGGTCAGCGAGCCGCCCCACACGCAGCCGGTGTCGATCGCCGCGAGGCGCGGCGTGAGCTGCAGGCCAAGCGCGGACCAGTGCCCGCAGACGATTGCCTGCTCCCTCTGCGGCCGCATCTCGAACCACGGCCGGTAGCCGGGCGGCGCCTCCTCGCCCTTCGCCTTGAAGTCCATCCTGCCTTCCGGCGTGCAGAAGCGCATGCGCGTCATCGCATTGACGATCACCCGCAGTCGGTCCCAGCCGGCGAGCTCGTCGCTCCAACGGTCCGGCGTGCTGCCGTACATGTTGGACAGGAACTCCCGGTAGCTCTTCGCCGCCAGCGCGTCTTGCGCTTCGCAGGCCAGGGCGGCGGCCTTCTCGATCGTCCATTGCGGCACCAGCCCCGCGTGCACCATCGCCCATTCCCCTTCGACATGCATGAGCGGCCGCGTTCGCAGCCAGTCGACGAGCGCCGCGCGATCCGGCGCTCGCAGGACGTCCTGGATGGTGTCGTCCTTGCGCGGCCGCTCGAATCCTTCGTGCTGCGTCACGAGGTGCAGGTCGTGGTTCCCGAGCACCGTGACCGCCCGTTTGCCGAGCCCCTTCACGAAGCGCAGCACCTCGGTCGAGCCGGGGCCGCGATTGACGAGGTCGCCGACGAACCAGAGCCGGTCGTCCTTGCGGAATCCGACCTCGCGCAATAGCGCCTCGAGCTCCTCGAAGCAGCCCTGCACGTCGCCGATCGCGTAGGTCGCCATCGACGGGGACTATAGCTTCAAAAGCTCGCGTCGAGCCGCCGGTACTGGATGGCCTCGGCGATGTGCTCCGCGGTGAGGGTCGCGACGCCTGCGAGGTCGGCGATCGAGCGGGAAACCCGGAGCACCCGGTGGTAGGCGCGCGCCGAGAGCATCATGCGCGCGAGCGCGTGGCGCAGCAGCTGGTCGCCTTCGCGGTCTGCCTCGCAGTGCCGGTCGATCTCCTTCGTGCCCAGCAGCGCGTTCGGCATGCCCTGGCGTGCCATCTGGACCGCGCGCGCGCGCTCGACCCGGGCACGGATCGCCGAGGAAGGCTCGCCCGCTGCGGCGGCGAGGAGCTCGGCCTCGCGCGGCGCCGGCACCTCGAGCTTGAGGTCGATCCGGTCGGCGAGCGGGCCGGAGATGCGGCCGCGGTAGCGGGCGATGCGCTCCGGCGTGCAGCGGCAGCGGCCGCTGCGATCGCCGCAATGCCCGCATGGACAGGGGTTCATGGCGGCGACGAGCTGGAAGCGGGCCGGAAACTGCGCCTGGCGCGCCGCGCGCGCGATCGACACGCGTCCCGACTCAAGCGGCTCGCGCAACGCCTCCAGGACATCGCGGTCGAATTCCGGCAGCTCGTCCATGAACAGCACGCCGTGGTGCGCGAGCGAGATCTCGCCGGGGCGCGGGACGTTGCCGCCGCCGACGAGCGCGGCGCTGGAGGCGCTGTGGTGCGGTGCCCGGTACGGCCGCTCGGCCCAGCGCGCGGCGTCGAAGCCCTGCGCGGACACGGAATGCACCGCCGCCACCTCCAGCGCTTCGCGCTCGGAGAGCGGCGGCAGGATGCCGGGAAAGCGTGCCGCGAGCATCGACTTGCCGGTGCCCGGCGGGCCGAGCATGAGCAGGCTGTGGCCGCCGGCAGCGGCGACCTCGAGCGCGCGCTTGACCTGCTGCTGGCCCTTCACTTCGCTGAAGTCCGGGTAGATGCGCACGACGGGCTCGCGCCCGGCGGCGTATTGCGCGAGAGGGGCTTCTCCCGCGAGATGCGCGACCACTTCCAGGAGCGTGCGCGCGGGCAGGATCCGCGCGCCTTCGGCGAGCGCCGCCTGCGGCGCGTTGCTTTCCGGCACGACGAACCCACGCCCGGCGCTGCGCGCGGAAAGCGCCATGGCCAGCGCGCCCCGGATGCTCCTCAGCTCGCCGGTCAGCGACAGCTCGCCCGCGAACTCCAGGCCCGACAGGGATGCGGTGGCGAGTTGCCCGCTCGCAGCGAGAATGCCGAGCGCGATGGGCAGGTCGAAGCGGCTCGAGTCCTTCGGCAGGTCTGCCGGCGCGAGGTTGACCGTCATGCGCCGCGCGGGAAACTCGAAGCGCGCGTGGTTCAGCGCCGCACGCACGCGGTCGCGCGCTTCGCGCACTTCCGTATCCGGCAGTCCGACGATATGGAAGGCCGGCAGGCCTGGCCCGAGGTGGACCTCGACGGTTACTTCAGGCGCATCGATCCCTGCGAGCGCACGGCTCGCGACAGTAGCTACGGTCATTCGTCCTCCCCGAAGAGAAACGCCGGGGCGGGATTGCGGTTTACCGCGCGATCAGTGCGGCGAGCGCTTCTCCAGCTCGGCGAGCCGCGCTTCGAGCTCCGCGAGCTTCCCCTGCGCGCGCTCGAGCAGCTTTCTCTGCACCTCGAAGTCCTCGCGCGAGACGAGATCCAGGCGCTCGAACCAGCCCGCGAGCAACGCCTTCACGTTCTTCTCGATGTCGCCCGCAGGCGAATTGCGCAGCCCCTCGCTGATGCGTGCGCTGAGGTCCTCGAACAGTCCCTTGTCGATCATGGGCCGAAGGTAACACCGGCCGGCACCACCTTCGCGCAGGCCGGTTTTGCCTTGCACCATTTTGGGGCGGCCTACGGCCGTTGCTTGATTAACACATTGATAATTAGATGTAAAAACTCTGGCACAGGAGGTGCTAAGCAAGGAGGCTGCCACTTTTCCTAAGGGAGATTCGAATCATGCGTAAGTCCTTGCTCACACTTGCGGTCGCCTCCGCGCTTGCTGCACCTACGCTCGCACAGGGGCAAGCCGCGGCTGCCTCACCCCACACCATCACCGGCAACGTCGGCTTCTTCAGCGAATATATCTTTCGCGGCCTGAAGCAAACCGACGGCAAGCCCGCGCTCCAGGGTGGCTTCGACTACGCACATTCGAGCGGCTTGTACGCAGGCACCTGGGCCTCGAATATCAGCTGGCTGAACGACTCGCCGGCCGTGTCCGGTTACACGAGCAGCAGCCTGGAATGGGATTTCTACGGCGGCTACAAGGGCAGCGTCGGGGACTTTGGCTACGACGTCGGCCTGCTCTACTACATGTACCCCGGCCGCTACGCCGCCGCGCTGAATGCCGGCACGTTCGCCGAAGCCGATACGCTGGAAGGCTACGGCGCGCTGTCGTGGAAATGGCTGAGCGCGAAGTTCTCCTATAGCCTCGGCAGCGAGACGTTCGGCTTCAAGGACAGCCGCGGCTCCTACTACTTCGATTTCGCCGCGAACTTCCCGGTGACGGAAAAGCTCGCGCTCCAGGCCCACTACGGGATCCAGGAGTTCAAGGGCTCGAGCAACGCCTGCGGTGCCGCCACGGCAAACGACACGTGCGGCTCCTACAAGGACTGGAAGCTCGGCGTCACCTACGCGCTGCCGCAGTCGTTCACGCTAGGCCTGTTCTACACCGACACCGACATGAACGCGGTGCAGACGGTGAACTACACGAACGCCGCCGGCCGCTTCCTCGGCAAGGACACGTTCGGCGCCTTCCTGCAAAAGACCTTCTGACCGGTTGCGGGAGGCGCGCAGGCGCCTCCCGCTTCACTGAGGACTCCAAATGAAACTGGTTACCGCAATCATCAAGCCCTTCAAGCTGGACGAGGTGCGCGAGGCGCTCTCGGGCATCGGCGTGCAGGGCATCACCGTCACCGAGGTGAAGGGCTTCGGCCGGCAGAAAGGCCACACCGAGCTCTACCGGGGCGCCGAGTACGTCGTCGATTTCCTGCCCAAGGTGAAGATCGAGGCCGCGATCAAGTCAGAGATGCTGGAGCAGGTGATCGAGGCGATCGAGAAATCGGCGAACACCGGGAAGATCGGCGACGGGAAGATCTTCGTCTTCGAGCTCGAGAAAGTCATCCGCATCCGCACCGGCGAGACCGATGCGGCGGCGCTTTGAAGCGAAATGAGGGGAATGCAATGAAAAGACTCGTGACATGGTTGGCGATGACGCTGTGCCTCGCTTTCGCGGGCGTGGCGTTCGGCCAGGCGGCCGCGCCGGTGCCCAACAAGGGCGATACGACGTGGATGCTCGTGTGCACCGCGCTCGTCATCATGATGAGCGTACCGGCGCTGGCGCTCTTCTACGGCGGGATGGTGCGCGCGAAGAACGCGCTCTCGGTGCTGATGCAGGTGTTCGTCGTCTTCTCGCTCGTGACGGTGCTGTGGTTCATTTACGGCTACAGCCTCGCGTTCACGGAAGGCAACGCGTACTTCGGCGGCTTCGACCGGCTGTTCATGAAGGGTGCGATGGACGTGCCCAAGGGCGAGTTCGCGATGGCCGCGACGTTCAGCAAGGGCGTGGTGATCCCGGAGATCCTGTTCGCCACGTTCCAGGCGACGTTCGCCGCGATCACCTGCTGCCTGATCGTCGGCGCGTTTGCCGAGCGGGTGAAGTTCTCCGCCGTGCTCGCGTTCGTCGTGCTCTGGTTCACCTTCGCCTACGCGCCGATCGCGCACATGGTGTGGTTCTGGATGGGCCCGGATGCCTACACGGATCCCAAGCTCGTCGACGAGCTCACCGGCAAGGCGGGCCTGATCTGGCAGTGGGGCGCGCTCGATTTCGCGGGCGGCACCGTGGTGCACATCAACGCCGGCGTCGCCGGCCTGGTGGGCGCCTATCTCGTCGGCAGGCGGCTGGGCTTCGGCAAGGAAGCGATGCCGGCGCACAACCTGCCGCTCACGATGATCGGCGCCTCGCTCCTCTGGGTGGGCTGGTTCGGCTTCAATGCCGGCTCGGCGCTCGAGTCCGGAAACTCCGCGGTGCTCGCATTCATGAACACGCTCGTCGCGACGGCCTGCGCAGTGCTGTCCTGGTCGCTCGGCGAAGCGATGTTCAAGAGCAAGCCGACGATGCTCGGCGCCGCCTCGGGTGCCGTCGCCGGCCTGGTGGCGATCACCCCGGCGGCCGGCAACGTCGGCCTGCCCGGCGCGTTCGTGATCGGCCTGCTGGCGGGCATCGTCTGCCTGTGGGGCGTGAGCGGGCTGAAGAAGCTGCTGCGCGCCGACGACTCCCTGGACGTGTTCGGCGTGCACGCGGACGGCGGCATCCTCGGTGCGCTGCTGACGGGCGTGTTCAACTCGCCGGACCTCGGGGGGCCGGGCTTCGTCACCGACTGGGTCAAGGCCACGACGGGCTTCACCTCCATCGGCGAGCAGCTGTGGATCCAGGCGAAGGCGGTCGGCCTGACGGTCATCTGGTCCGGCGTCGTCGCCCTCGCCGCCTACAAGCTGGTCGACCTCACGATCGGGCTGCGCGTCACGGAAGAAGAAGAGCGCGAAGGCCTGGACACCGCGTCGCACGGCGAGGCGGCGTACCGGATGTAGGGCGGCTCGCTCAGGGAAACGGAAAGGGCGCTTCGGCGCCCTTTTTATTCCTACTCGGCGATCTTCTCGAGGAGTGCGAGGAGCTGCGCGTGCTCCGCCGCGGTCAGCTTCGCCGCGATGCGCCGCTCATGCGCCTGGATGCGCCGCTTCATGGCCGCGACGGTGCTGCGCCCGCGCCGCGTCAGCCAGAGCCCGTTGGTCCGGCGGTCGGCGCCGCGACGCCGCGCCAGGAACCCGCTGCCTTCGAGCGCGTCGACCACGCCGACCATCGTCGAGCGGTCGAGCCCGACCTCCGCCGCCAGCCGGCCCTGCGTCACGCCGGGATTTGCCTCGACCAGCATCAGCATCCCGGCGCGGCCGGGCGAGGCCTGCGGCACGCTCGCGGCGAAGTCGCGGAACACCGCCTGGTGGGCGAGGCGCAGGCGATAGCCGAGCAGGCCGGGCAGCAGGCCGCGGCGAAGGGGGTGGGCGGATTTTGGTTTGGTAGCCAAACAATCGGTTGTGCAACAATGCGCCGATGATGCTAGCTCGCCCGTCGAACGGCGTCGAGCAACTCCTCGGCCCGGCGGCGCTCGCCCGCTACGGCGAGCACATCGCGCTGGTGCACGGCGCCGAGCAGGTGACCTACGCCGCGCTCGCGCAGCGCACGCGGCGCGCTTCGGGCGCGCTCGCCGCCCTCGGCGTCCAACCCGGCGACCGGGTCCTCTTCCTGATGCGCGATACGCCCGAGTTCGCCGTCGCCTGGCTCGGCGCGGTCAGGATGGGCGCGGTCGCGGTCGCGCTGAACAATAAGATCTCGGAGCACGATTACCGCCATATCCTCGTCGACAGCGCAGCGCGGCTGGTCGTCGTCGAGGACATCTTCGCCCGCGCCCGCCCCGACCTGAACGCGGAGCTCGCTCGCGAAGGGCGCGTCGCCATTGCCGGAGCGGGGGACGGCATCCTGCCTTCATGGGGCGCGTACCTCGAGCGCGCCACGGAGGGCGAGGCGTTCGACGCGGGCCCCGACACGCCGGCGTTCTACCTCTATTCCTCCGGCACCACGGGCCGGCCGAAGGGCATCGTGCACCTGCATCGCAGCTTCGCGGTCGTCGGCGGGGCGCTGCGCCTGCTGGGGCTGGGCGAGCGCTCGCGCATCTTCGCCACCTCGAAGTTCTTTTTCGCGTACGGTCTGGAGCATGGCCTGCTCGGCCCGCTCGCTTTCGGCGCGACCTCGATTCTCTGCGCCGACTGGCCGGACGCCGAGGCGGTCCTGCAGGTCGCGGCGCGCGAGCGCCCCGACGCACTTTTCAGCGTGCCGACGCTGTATCGCAGGCTGCTTGCCGAGGCGCCGGACCGCCTCGCGCCGCTGCGCGGCGTCCGGCGCTTCGTCTCGGCGGGGGAGCGGCTTTCCGCGGCGCTGGCCGGACAATGGAAGCAGGCGGTGGGCAGCGAGCTTCTCAACCTCTACGGCATGTCCGAGACGTTCTGCGCCTGCATCGTCACCCCGCCGGGCACCTCCGATGGCCGTGCGACCGGGGCGCCCCTGCCGGGCGTGGAGGTCCGGCTCGACGAGGGCGTGCTGTGGGTCCGCCACCCGTCGCTCGCGCTCGGCTACATCAACCTTCCCGAGAAGACCCGTGAATCGTTCCAGGACGGGTGGTTCTGCACGCGGGACCTGTTCGTCCGCGAGCCCGATGGGTCCCTCGTGCACCAGGGACGCTCGGACGACCTGGTGAAGATCGCCGGCCAGTGGGTCCACCCGGCCGAGATCGAGGAGGCGGTGGCGCCGCTCGGCGAGGTGGCCGAGGCGGTCTGCGTGACGGCGCCGGACGCCGACGGGCTGGACCGCCTGGCGCTGTTCATCACCGCGCGCGGCGATGCCGGCGAGGCCGTGCGCGCCGCCACCGCCGCCTGCGAGGAGGCGCTGCCGCGCCACCGGCGCCCGAAATGGATCCGCGCGGTGCCGGAGCTGCCGCGCACGGCGACCGGCAAGGTGCAGCGGTTCAAGCTGCGCGAACTGCTCTCGGGAGCGGCCGCCGACAAGGGCTAGAATTCCGGCCCATCTTTCTTTTCCGGTCTCTCTCCGATGCCCTACGCGATTCCGATCTGGAACCCGCCGGCCCTTCCCGTCGCCGGCAGCCAGGACAGCTTCCCCGTGCGCCGCATCTTCTGCGTCGGCCGCAACTATGCCGAGCACCAGAAGGAGATGGGCGGCGACGGCCGCGAGCAGCCGTTCTTCTTCATCAAGAGCGCCCACTCGCTCGTGGCGCGCGGGGGCGACGTGCACTATCCGGCGAAGACCGCCAACTACCACTACGAGACCGAGATGGTGGTGGCGATCTCGCGCGGCGGGCGGCGCATCGACGCGAAGAAGGCGACCGGCCACGTCTTCGGCTACGCGGTCGGCCTGGACATGACGCGCCGCGACCTGCAGCAATGGGGCAAGGACCACGGCCGCCCCTGGGATTTCGGCAAGGATTTCGACGAGGCGGCGCCCTGCAGCGAGCTCGTGCCGGCGGCGAAGATCGGCCATCCGTCGAAGGGGGCCATCTGGCTCAATGTGAACGGCAAGTCCCGGCAGAAGGCGGACCTCGCCGAGATGATCTGGTCGGTGCCGGAGCAGATCCAGTATCTCTCCGAGTACTACACGCTGGAGCCCGGCGACATCATCTTCTCCGGGACGCCGGCCGGCGTGGGACCCGTCGTGCCCGGCGACGAGCTGCATGCCGGCATCGACCAGGTGGGCGAGCTGAAAGTGAAGGTCGTCCCGGCCTTGTGAGGCTCTACACGTACTTCCGCAGCTCCACGGCGTTCCGCGTGCGCATCGCGCTGAACCTGAAGGGCCTGCAGTACGAGCCGCGCTTCGTGCATCTCGCCCGGGGCGAGCATCGCGGCGCCGATTTCGCGGCCGTGAATGCGCAGGCGCTCCTGCCGACGCTCGAGGACGCGGGTGCGCGGCTCAACCAGTCGCTCGCCATCATCGAGTATCTCGAGAAGACGCATCCGCAGCCCGCGCTGCTTCCGCAGGATCCGGCCGGGCGCGCCCGGGTTCGCTCGCTCTCGCTGCTCACGGCTTGCGAGATCCATCCGCTGAGCAACCTGCGCGTGCTCCAGCACCTGCGCAAGCTCGGCCAGGGCGAGGACGAGGTCACGGCATGGTGCCGGCACTGGATCGCCGACGGCCTGCAGAAGCTCGAGGCCGAGCTGGCACGCGATGCGCGCACAGGCAAGTACTGCCACGGAGACTCGCCTGGCATGGCGGACTGCTGCCTCGTGCCGCAGGTGTTCAGCGCCAAGCGCTTCGGCAACGAGCTTGCGCCGTACCCGACGGTGGTGCGCATCTTCGAGGCGTGCATGAAAGGGGAGGCCTTCGACCGGGCGCAGCCGGCGAAGCAGCCGGACGCCGAATGAAGAGGAGAGGGGAAACCTTGGACAAGCTCTTGCGCTACCGCCGGTTCCACCCCGGCACCCAGCCCGACTACGACTATCCGCCGTACCGCTCCACCGCGAAGCGCCATCCCACGCAGCCGCTCGTGCTGGTTCCGCAGACGCTCTCGGAGTTGACCGGGCCGGTCTTCGGCTACGACGACGTCAAGCCGGAGGACAGCGACCTCACCCGCCAGCATAAGGGCGACCCGATCGGCGAGCGCATCGTCGTCAGCGGACGGGTTCTGGACGAAGACGGCAAGCCGATCCCGCATACCCTGGTCGAGATCTGGCAGGCGAACGCGGCCGGCCGCTATCCGCACAAGGTCGACCAGCACGATGCGCCGGTGGACCCGAACTTCTCGGGCGCAGGCCGTACGCTCACCGGCGCCGACGGCAGGTACCGCTTCGTCACCATCCGCCCCGGAGAATATCCCTGGCGCAACCACCACAACGCCTGGCGGCCGGCGCATATCCACTTCTCCCTCTTCGGCCAGGCGTTCCTGACGCGTCTCGTGACGCAGATGTACTTTCCGGGCGACCCGCTGCTGCCCTATGACCCGATGTTCACCTGCATCCCGGACGAGAACGCACGCAACCGCCTGATCTCCGCCTTCGACTGGGAGACTACGATTCCGGAACAGGCGCTGGGCTACCGCTTCGACATCGTGCTGCGCGGCCGCGAGGCCACGCCGATGGAGGATTGAGATGAGCCTCTACGCAACCGGCAGCCAGACGGTCGGGCCCTACCTTCACATCGGCCTCACCTGGCTTGTCACGCGCAACATCGCGCCCGCCGGCGTGAAGGGAGAGCGCGTCACCGTGCAGGGGCGGCTGCTCGACGGCGACGGCGCCCCGGTCAACGACGGGCTGATCGAGATCTGGCAGGCCAATGCGCTCGGCCGGTACGCGCACCCGCAGGACGCGCAGAAGAAACCCCTCGACAAGCGCTTTCGCGGCTTCGGCAGGATCCCGACCGACGCGCGCGGTGCCTTTCGCTTCACCACCATCAAGCCCGGCACCGTGCCGGGCCCGAAGGGCCGGCCGCAGGCGCCTCACCTCGTCGTCACGGTCTTCATGCGCGGCCTGCTCAAGCATCTTGCAACGCGCATGTACTTCCCGGACGAGCCCGCGAACGGCCGCGATCCCCTGCTCGGCCTGGTTCCGGCCGCACGCCGCCCGACGCTCGTCGCGAAGCGAAAGAGCCGCGGCGTGCTCGAATGGAACATCGTGCTGCAGGGCAGGGGCGAAACGGTTTTCTTCGATTTCTGATCGCATGAGCCTCGCGCTGACCTACTCGGACGAGGCTTGCATCGCGGCGCTTTCCGACGAGGCTTTGCTAGCGGCCATGGCGCGTTTCGAGGCAGCGCTCGCCCGGGCCAGCGCCAGCGCCGGCCTGGTCCCCGCCCAGGCGGCCGAGGCGATCGCCCGGGTCTGCGGCGGCGCGCGATTCGATGCGCGCGCCATGGCCCTCGAGGCGCGCAGCGCCGGGACGCTGGTCGTTCCTTTCCTCGCGCAGCTCAGGGCGCAGGTGGCGGCCGCGGCGCCGGATGCCGCAAGCCACCTGCATTCCGGCGCCACGAGCCAGGACGTCGTCGATACGGCGCTGGTCCTGTGCCTGCAGCCGGCGGCGCAGCGCATCCTCTCGCTTTCCCGGTCGGTCGGCGACGCGGCCGCTACCCTGGCCGGGCGCCACGCCGGCACGCGCTGCATGGCCCGCACGCTCCTGCAGCCGGCCCTGCCGGTGACGTTCGGCTGGAAGGCGGCCGTATGGCTCTCCGGCATCGCGCGCAGCCACGAAGGCTTCGCCCGCGCGGCCGCGGCAGCCAGCGTGCTGCAGTTCGGCGGTCCTGAGGGCGCTTTGTCGGCGCTCGGCGCGAAGGCAATCGCGGTGGAGGCGGCCCTTGCCGCGGAGCTCGGTCTGGCGGTGGCGCCGATCCCGTGGCACAGCACGCGCGACGGCCTCGCTCGCCTCGGCGCCGAGGCGGCGATCCTGGCGGGCGCAGCAGGGAAGATCGGGCGCGACGTCTCGCTCCTCATGCAGCCGGAGATCGGCGAGCTTGCCGAGCCGGCCGCGCCGGGTCGCGGCGGCTCGAGCAGCATGCCGCACAAAAGAAATCCCGCCGGCTGCCTCCTCGCGCTGGAAGCCGCGCAGCGCGCGCCAGGGCTGGCCGGCATTCTCATGGGCCAGCTCACGCCGGAGCTCGAGCGCGGCCTCGGTCAATGGCAATCGCAATGGCTGACGCTGCGCGAGCTGCTCGGCGCCGCCGCGAGCGGACTCGCGGCGATGAACGAAGTGCTCGCCGGACTGGAAGTGCGCGAGGAAAAGATGCGTCAGGGGCTCGCCGCCGCGGGCGACGACGGCGCGCTGCGCGCGATGATCGACCGCTCGCTCGCCGACTGGGCGAGGCGCCGCGCTACTTAGGACGGAACAGGGCCTTCAGGGCGTCCGGGATCGCCTCGCCCTTCAAAGGCGTGCCCGGGCCGTTCGCGAAGCGTCCCCAGACGCGCGTCTCCATCCCCTTCGCGAGCATCGTGCCGTCGCTGCGCACCACCTCGTGGACCACGGAGAAGGACTTGCCGCCGAAGCGGACGATGCGCGAAACGACCTCGCAGCGATCGCCCTGCTCCGCGGGGAAAAGGAACTCCGACTGCGCAGCGACGAGCGGCATCGCCAGATGCTCCGCCTTCATCCGCTTCGCGTCGTAGCCCACCTGGGCAAAGAACGCCCAGGTCGCCGAATCCATCCACTTGAAGTAGGTCGGATAGAAGATGATCCCCGCGGGATCGCAGTCGCCCCAGTGCACCTGGCAGGCGAAGCGCGCGACGATGGATTCGAAAGAACCAGACGGCGTATCCATGAGGCCGGCGATTATAAGGCTAAGCGGTTGACACATCAGGACTAAATGGGCACACTGCCTGCTCGCGCCGATTTGATGCTCAGCTTGCGGGCGCGTAACAAATCCCGCTAAAGAGACGCGCCTAGACCGCAGGACATGGGGCCCGTTTCCGGTGAAAGCTGAACGGGCTTTTCTTTTTTCCGGGTATCCGTGAACACAACGAAGTCCAGCCAGCTCGCGCAACTGCTCGCCCGGCGCATCCTCATGCTCGACGGCGCGATGGGCACGATGATCCAGCGCGCCCGCCTCGCCGAGGAGGACTATCGCGGCGAGCGCTTCCGCGCCTGGTCGCGCGAGCTGCGCGGCAACAACGATCTGCTCACGCTCACCCAGCCCGAGCTGATCCGCGACATCCACATGCAGTACCTCAAGTCGGGCGCGGACATCATCGAGACGAACACCTTCAACTCCACGTCCGTCGCTCTGGCCGACTACGGCATGGAGGGGTTTGCGCGCGAGTTCAACCTCGCGGCGGCGCAGCTCGCGCGCGACGCGGTGCGCTCGTTCCCGGCGAAGGACGGCGAGCCGCGCTTGGTTGCCGGCGTGCTGGGCCCGACAAACAAGACGGCGTCGATCTCGCCGGACGTCAACGATCCCGGCTTCCGCGCGATCCGCTTCGACGAGCTGGTCGATGCCTACCGGGAAGCGCTCGAGGGCCTGCTGGACGGGGGCGTGGACATCGTCCTGGTGGAAACCGTGTTCGACACGCTGAACGCAAAGGCGGCGCTGATGGCGATCGAGAACGCGTTCGATGCGCGCGGCGCGCGGCTGCCCGTGCTGATCTCCGGCACCATCACCGACGCGAGCGGCCGGACCCTGTCCGGCCAGACCGCGGAAGCGTTCTACAACTCGGTCCGCCATGCGCGGCCGCTGGCGATCGGGCTCAACTGCGCGCTCGGCGCGAAGGAGCTGCGGCCGTACGTCGAGGAGCTCGCCGGTATCTGCGAGACCGGCGTGTCCTGCCATCCGAACGCCGGGCTGCCGAATGCGTTCGGCGAGTACGACGATACGCCGGAGTCCATGGCGCGCCAGATCGGCGAGTGGGCGCGCAACGGCTGGCTGAACCTCGCCGGCGGCTGCTGCGGCACGACGCCGGAGCACATCGCCGCGATCGGCGAGGCGGTCCGCGCCGCCGCGCCGCGCATCGCGCCGGCGAGGCGGCCCGCGCTGCGCCTCGCCGGCCTCGAGCCCTTCAACGTCGATGAGAAATCGCTCTTCGTGAACGTCGGCGAGCGCACGAACGTGACCGGCTCCAAGGCCTTTGCGCGCCTCGTCCTCGCCGGCGACTACGCGGGCGCCCTGGTCGTCGCGAGGCAGCAGGTCGAGAACGGCGCGCAAGTCATCGACGTCAACATGGACGAGGCGATGCTCGACTCGGAGAAGGCGATGACCACCTTCCTGAGTCTCGTCGCTTCGGAGCCGGACATCGCCCGCGTGCCGGTAATGATCGACAGCTCGAAGTGGAGCGTCATCGAGGCCGGCCTGAAGTGCGTCCAGGGCAAGGCGATCGTCAACTCGATCTCGATGAAGGAGGGCGAGGCGGAGTTCCTGCGCCAGGCGCGGCTGTGCCGCCAGTACGGCGCGGCGGTGATCGTCATGGCGTTCGACGAGAAGGGGCAGGCCGATACGCTGCAGCGGCGGATCGAGATCTGCCGGCGCGCCTACGACCTGCTGACGCGGGAAGTGCAGTTCCCGGCCGAGGATATCGTGTTCGACCCGAACATCTTCGCGGTCGCGACCGGCCTGGAGGAGCACGCCACCTACGGCATCGACTACCTCGAGGCCGTGGCCTGGATCCGCGCCAACCTGCCGCACGCCAAGGTTTCCGGCGGCGTCTCCAACCTCTCGTTCTCCTTCCGCGGCAATGACGCGGTTCGCGAGGCGATGCACACCGCTTTCCTCTACCACGCGGTGCGCAAGGGCATGACGATGGGCATCGTCAACGCCGGCCAGCTCGGTGTGTACGAGCAGCTCGAGCCG
>CBDDRX010000105.1:0-3159 GCA_965233165.1 uncultured bacterium
GCA
Organism: uncultured bacterium; assembly: GCA_965233165.1. Lineage (GTDB taxonomy): Bacteria > Pseudomonadota > Gammaproteobacteria > Burkholderiales > SG8-39 > SCGC-AG-212-J23. The sequence goes on from CBDDRX010000105.1 coordinate 4, forward strand.
CATCAACTGCCCGCGCTGCAGCGGCACCGGCTTCATCCGCGGCACCGAGTCCACCGCCCTGCACGTCCTGCGGATCATGCAGGAAGAGGCGATGAAGGAGAACACCGGCGCGGTGCACGCGCAGGTGCCGGTCGACGTCGCGTCGTTCCTGCTGAACGAGAAGCGCACCGAGATCCAGAAGCTCGAGGCGCGCCTCAAGGTGAACATCGTCATGGTGCCCAATCCGCACCTGGAAACGCCGCACTACAAGGTGCAGCGCCTGCGCCACGACGAGCTGAACGAGATGGAGCATGTCCCGTCGAGCTACGAGATGGTCGAGCGCCCCGAGGAGCCGAAGGCCCCCGGCGCGGAAGACGAAGCGAAGCCCGAGCGCCAGCAGCCGGTGGTCAAGATGATCACGCCGGACCAGCCGGCGCCGATCGTCGTCGAGGCGCCGCCCGCCCCCGCCGCGGCGCCGCGGCCCCAGCATCGCCCGGAACGGCCGCAGCACGCCGCAGCGCCGACCCCTGCGCCTGCCGCCGAGGCCTCCGGTTTCCTGTCGAAGATCTTCGGCCTGTTCAAGGCCCCCGCGCAGCCGGCTGCGCCGGCCCCCGCCGCTTCCGGAAGCGCCTCGCCTTCGGGCGAGCCGCACCACGGGCGCGACGGACGGCGCGACCAGCAGCACCGCGGCGGCCGCGACCGCTTCGAGCGCGGCGGGCGCAGGGACGGACGCAATGAAGGTCGCGGCGACGGTCGCCGCGACGAGCACCGCGGCGGCGGCGACCGCCAGCAGCAGGGACGCCTGGAAGGCCGGCGCAATGGCGGCGGTCCGCAGGGACAGAACCCGCGCGGCGAGCGCAGGCCGGACCGCGACCGTGGTCCCCGCCCGGAGCGCGGCCCGCAGCAGGGACGCCCGCAGCAGCAGGGCGGCCGGCCGCAGCAGGGTGGACGTCCTCCGCAGCAGGAGCCGCGCCCGCCGCAGGAAGGCCGGGAACCGCGCCCCGAGCACGCCGCCCCGATGCAGGGCGGCGAAGCCCCGCAGTTCCACCAGCTCGCGCCGGATGCCGGGCAGCAGCGCCCGCCGGAGCGCGAAGGAGACGAGCAGCGGCGTGGCCGCAGGAATCGCGGCGGGCGCGACCGCAACCGCGGCGATCGCCCGCGCGAGCACCAGCAGGTCGGCGATCCGGCGGTGATCGAGGCGCAGCGGCGCATCCACGAGCTGGAAAGCCGCAGCGAGCAGGAGCAGCCGCACCAGCCCGAGCAGCCGCATCAGCAGGAAGTGGTCCGGACCGAGCCGCCGGCGTACGTGGTGAAGCAGGAGGCGCCGCGCGAGCAGCCCCGGCAGGAATCACGCGAGGAAACCGCGCCCGCCTACGAGGCGCCGCGGGCCGAGCCGCGCCCTGAGCCGCGCGTCGAGCCGCGCATTGATCCCAAGAAGATCCTGGACGACGCCGGCCTGGTGATGATCGAGACCGACCGCGCGAAGGCGCCGGCGGCCGCGTACGTTCCCGAGGAGCCCTCGCAGGTCGGCCGTCCGCGCCGCGAGCGTTCCAAGCCGGCGCAGCCCCAGGAAGAAGAGCTGCAGCAGGTCGAGACGAAGCGCTAGCCTTCGCCTAGGCGGGGGTGACTTTGCCCTTCACTTCGTCGAGGAGCGCGAGGCATGCGCCCTCGACGAGGTCGAGCACCCGGTCGAACCCCTCCGGGCCCCCGTAGTACGGGTCCGGGACGTCGTGCCCCTTGATCAGCATGCGCAGCTTGCCGTGGTGTTCCTCCGGGCAGTTCGCCTCGAGCAGCTCGAGGTGCCCGCGGTCCATGGCGATCACGAGGTCGAACTCGGCGAAGTCGCGCCGCCGGACCTGGCGTGCACGCAGCGCGCTGAGGTCGTAGCCGCGCCTTAGCGCGTGGTCCTGCGCGCGTGCGTCGGGCGGGTTGCCGACGTGATAGTCGTGCGTGCCCGCGGACGCCACGGACACCGCCTGCGCCAATCCCGCCTGCTTCACGTAGTGCGCGAACACCCCGGCCGCGGTCGGCGACCGGCAGATGTTGCCGGTGCAGACGAAAAGGACTTTCACTCCGGGGCGAGCGCCACGCCGAAGACGCGCTTCTTCAGCTCCGAGAGCCGGTCGCGCACGCGGGCGGCCTCCTCGAACTCGAGGTTCTTCGCGTGCTCGAGCATCTTCCTCTCGAGCGCCTTGATCTCGCGCGCGACCTGCTTCTCGCTCATCGCCTCGTAGCGCGCCTCCTGCTGCGCGGCCGCGTAGCCCGCTTCCGAGGCCTCCGGATCGTACACGCCGTCGATCAGGTCCTTGATGCGCTTGATGATGCTGGTCGGCGTGATGCTGTGGTCGACGTTGTACGTGGTCTGCTTCGCGCGCCGCCGGTCGGTCTCGGCGATCGCGCGCTTGATGGAATCGGTCATCACGTCGGCGTACAGGATCGCCGTGCCGTTGAGATGGCGCGCCGCGCGCCCCATGGTCTGGATGAGCGAGCGCTCGGAGCGCAGGAAACCCTCCTTGTCGGCATCGAGGATCGCCACCAGCGAGACTTCGGGCAGGTCGAGCCCCTCGCGCAGCAGGTTGATGCCCACCAGCACGTCGAACTCGCCCAGGCGCAGGTCGCGGATGATCTCCACGCGCTCGACCGTCTCCACCTCGGAATGCAGGTAGCGCACCTTCACGCCGTGCTCGGAGAGATAGTCGGTCAGCTCCTCCGCCATGCGCTTGGTCAGCGTCGTCACCAGGACCCGCTCGGACTTCTTCGTCCGCTCCCGGATCTCGGAGAGCAGGTCGTCCACCTGCGAGGATGCCGGGCGCACGACGACCTGCGGGTCGACGAGCCCGGTCGGCCGCACCACCTGCTCGACGATCGCCGCGCCGGACTTCACGCGCTCGTAGTCGGCCGGGGTGGCCGAGACGAACACGGTCTGGCGCACCACCTTCTCGAACTCGTCGAAGCGCAGCGGCCGGTTGTCGAGCGCCGAGGGCAGGCGGAACCCGTACTCGACCAGGTTCTCCTTGCGCGAGCGGTCGCCCTTGTACATGCCGCCGAGCTGCGGGATGGTGACGTGGCTCTCGTCGACGATCATCAGGGCATCCGGCGGCAGGTAGTCGATGAGCGTGGGCGGCGGCTCGCCCGGCGCCCGGCCGGAAAGGTGGCGCGAGTAGTTCTCGATGCCCT
>CBDDRX010000106.1:0-42315 GCA_965233165.1 uncultured bacterium
AACCGAGGCGTGGCTGCAGCACGCCTTCGCGCTGCCCGACTTCCCGGCCGGCGCGCTGACGGTGCTCGGCGCAGGGACGGAGCCCGGCGCCGCCGCCTGGCTGCGCGCCGACCCGGTGCACCTGCAGCTGCTCCGCGACCGGGCGGTGGTCGTCCCCGGAGAAGCGCTGCGCATCTCCAGCGAAGAGGCGCAGTCGCTGGTCGCCTTCCTCAATGCGCATTTCGCGGACCGGCTCGAGATCCGCGCCGCGGCGCCGGCGCGCTGGTCGGCCCGCCTGCAGGCGCCGCTCGAGGCGGGCCGGCAGCCGGCGCTGGAGGCCGCCGGTACGGCCGCCGCGCCCGCGCGCCAGGGCGATGCGCTGCTCACCGAGCTCCAGATGGCGCTGCACGAGCACCCCGTGAACGAGGCACGCGAGGCGCGCGGCGAGCCGGCCATCAACAGCCTGTGGCTGTGGGGCAGCGGCGTCGCGCCCGCCCCGGCCAGCGCCCCGTGGCAGTCCGTCACGGCCGACGACCCGGTGGTGCGCGGGCTCGCGCGCGCAGCGCAGGTCCGTTGCCGGGACGCGGCCCCCGGCACGGCGTGGCTGGATCGCGCGCCGGAGGAAGGGCGCCACCTCGTGGTGCTCGACACGCTGCGTCCGGCGGCAGCGCTTTCGGACGCACCGGGATTCTCCGCGGCGCTGGAAGCGCTCGAGCGCGAGTGGTTCGCGCCACTTCTCTCGGCCGTGCGCGCGAAGCGCATGGGCATGGTGACGGTGCACGCGCCCGACGGCGAGCGCTCGCTCTCGGTGGAGACGGTCGGCGGCGACCTGCGGCGGATCTGGCGCCGGCCGCGCGCCCTCGCGTCGTGGATCGGCTAAGGTTGCCCCAATGAAGCTGATCGAACGCCGGTATGCCGAGGCAGACCGGCACGCCCTGGTCGAAGCCGGCCTGCACCCGCTTCTCGCTCGCCTGTACGCCGCGCGACGCATCCGCTCGGCGAACGAGCTCGACTACGCGCCGGCACGCCTGCTTCCTCTCGCGCAGATGAAGGGCCTGGACGCCGCGGCGTCGCTGCTCGCCGACGCGATCGCCGCCCGGCGCCGCCTGCTGGTCGTCGCCGACTACGACGCCGACGGCGCGACCGCGTGCGCGGTGGCGGTGCGCGCGCTGCGCAGCTTCGGCGCGGACGTCAATTACCTCGTCCCTGACCGCTTCAAGCTCGGTTATGGCCTCTCGCGCGAGCTGGTCGAGCTCGCCGCCACCACCGATCCGCGCGGCCGCCCGGATCTCCTCATCACGGTCGACAACGGCATCGCGAGCGTCGAGGGTGTCGCACGCGCGCGCGAGCTCGGCATGGCCACGCTCATCACCGACCACCACCTGCCCGGGACCGAGCTGCCGCAGGCCGAGTGCATCGTCAATCCCAACCAGCCGGGCTGCACGTTCCCGTCCAAGGCGCTGGCGGGCGTCGGCGTGATGTTCTATGTCGTCCTCGCCCTTCGGGCGGAACTCCGAAAGAGAAACTTCTTTGCCGGGAAAAGCGAGCCGAACCTCGGCGCCCTGACCGACCTCGTCGCGCTCGGCACGGTGGCCGACGTCGTCCCGCTCGACGCCAACAACCGCAACCTCGTCTCGCAGGGCCTGCAGCGCCTGCGCTCCGGACGCGGGCACGCCGGCCTGAACGCGCTCCTGCGCGCCGCGGGGCGCCAGACGCGCGAGGCGTCGAGCTTCGACCTCGGCTTCGTCGCCGGGCCGCGCCTGAACGCCGCGGGGCGGCTGGCCGACATGAGCCTGGGCATCGAGTGCCTGATCACCGACGACGAGGCGCGCGCGGCCAACATCGCCCAGCAGCTCGATGCGCTGAACCGCGAGCGGCGCAAGATCGAGGGCGGGATGCTCGAGCAGGCGCTCGCCTTCCTGGGCGAGATGCAGGGCGCGCAAGGCGAAGCCCGCCCGGTGTTCTTCCACCCGCAGTGGCACCAGGGGGTGGTCGGCATCGTTGCCTCGCGGCTGAAGGACCGCCTGCACCGGCCGGTGATCTGCTTCGCTCCCGCCGAGGAAGCCGGCGCGCGCGCCCTGCGCGGCTCCGGGCGCTCCATTCCCGGGCTGCACCTGCGCGACTGCCTGGACCTCGTCTCCAAGCGCGCGCCCGGCCTGATCCGCCGCTTCGGCGGGCACTCGCAGGCCGCCGGCCTGACGATCGGCGCGGCGAGCCTGGAGGCGTTCGCGCAGGAGTTCGAGCGCGCGCTCGAGGAGATGCTGCCCGCCGAGGCGCGTACCCGCACCGTCGAGACCGACGGCAGCCTCGAGGCGCCGCACGCGACGCTGGAAGTGGCGCGCCTGCTCGAGGCGCAGATCTGGGGCCAGGGGTTTCCGCAGCCACTCTTCTGCGATACATTCGCCGTCGAGGCGCAGCGCGTCGTCGGCGAGCGCCACCTCAAGCTGGCGCTGAAGAAGGACGGGCGCCGCTTCGAGGCCATGTGCTTCCAGGCGCTGGAGAAGCATGGCGAGAGAAGGATCGGCGGCGAGATCAAGGCCGCGTACCGCCTGGCCGTCCACGAGTTCAACGGCCTGAAGAACGTGCAGCTCAACGTGGAGCACTTCGAATGAACGCCCCCCTGCGCAGCCTCGCCTTCGCCCTGATCTTCGCCCTGGTGAGCGCCCTGGGCGCGCACGCCCTGGCCGAGGACGTCAACCCGGTGAAGAACGCCGGCCCCTACGTGCCCTCGCCCACCAGCGTGGTCTCCGACATGCTGAAGATCGCCGAGGTCGGCGCGGGCGACTTCGTCATCGACCTGGGCTCGGGCGACGGGCGCATCGTGCTGACCGCGGCCAAGGTGTTCGGCGCGCGGGGCTTCGGCGTCGAGATCAAGGACGACCTGGTGAAGAAATCCAACGTGGCGGCCGCGGAGCAGGGCGTCGCCGACCGCGTGAAGTTCATGAAGCAGGACCTCTTCAAGACCGACATCTCGCAGGCCACCGTGCTCACCATGTACCTGCTGCCGGACACGGTGAACCTCCTGAAGGACAAGTTCCTCGCCGAGCTGCGGCCGGGAACGCGCGTCATCTCGCACGACTACCCGCTCACGGGCTGGATCCCGGAGAAGTACGTCCAGATGGACCTCGAGGACAAGGTCGCGATCAGCGGCGTGACCACGACGCTCATCTACCTCTACGTCATCCCGGCAAAGGTCGCGGGCACCTGGAAGGCGAAGATGCCGCCCGCGATCAGCAAGCAGCCGACGACGCTGCAGCTCAAGCAGCAGCTCACCCGCGTCTCTGGCAGCGTGAAGCTCGACGGCCGCGACGTGCCGATGCACGACGTGAAGCTGCGCGGCGAGCACCTGAGCTTCAAGCTCGCCGGCCGCAAGGGCGAGTTCACCGGCCAGATCAAGGGCCGCACCATCGAAGGCGTGCTGGAGAACGGCAACACGCGCGCGCCCTGGAGCGCGTCGCTGGGCGGCTAGCGGTGGAGCGCAAGCGGGTCAACTCCTCGAAGCTGCGCTCGGTCGGCTACGACGAGCACGCACGCGTGCTCGAGGTCGAGATGTCGAACGGGCAGATTTACCAGTACACCGGCGTCTATCCCGAGGTCTACCGGCGCTTCATGGGCGCACCCAACCCGACTTCCTTCTTCGACGACAAGATCGCCGAGGAATATTCCTCGAAGCGCGTCGGTTCCTGACAATTTCTGGCAGCCGCGTCACACCCGGCACGTAAGATGGCCGCGTGCGACTGATCCGGCTCCTCCTCGTTGCGGCCCTCCTGGCACCGTCCGCGCTCATCTCGGCGCCCGGGCGCACGGGAAGCGAAGCCGTCGAGGCGGCGAGCCTGCGCTCCATCACCGCGTGGCTGCAGGCGTCCGGACGGGACGGCTACCTCGCGGCCGACGTGGCCGACACCGCCGGCATCCCGCGCGCGGCCGCGGAGCAGGTGCTCGAAGCGCGCCAGCGCGGCTTCCGCAGCGGCGAGGTGCTGCGCATCGCGCAGGCTTCGCCGGATGGCAGCCGCGATTTCCTCCTGTTCATGGTCCAGCGCCCCGAAGGCGAGGTGTACTTCTTCTTCGCCACGGTGAAGGACGGGCTGAAGAAGGCCTTCATCTCGATCCCGACCCAGGCCGCCGTCCTGACCCTCGAGCGCCCGGAAGCGGCGGCGGCGTTCCGGCGCGAGATCCTGTACTGGCAGGCCCGGGCGAGCGGGAGTTGAGCCCGTATAATTCCGCCTCCCATGGAAGCGGAACGCATCAACCAGATCGCCTCGTCGCTCGCCGACCTGCAGTCCCGCTCGGCCGAGCTGCGGAGGTATCTTTGACTTCGACGCGAAGCAGAACCGGCTCGAAGCGCTGAATCGCGAGCTCGAGGACCCGAAGCTGTGGGAAAACCCGCAGCGGGCCCAGGAGCTCGGCAAGGAGAAGAAGACCCTCGACGCCGTGATCGGCACGCTCGGCCGCGTGCACAGCGGCCTTTCCGACGCGCGGGAGCTGTTCGACCTTGCGCGCGCCGACGGGGACCACGCGACGCTCTCGAGCATCGCCGTCGATGTGGACCGGATCCACGGCGATGTCGCGGCGCTGGAGTTCCGCCGCATGTTCTCCAACCCGCTCGACCCGAACAACTGCTTCATGGACATCCAGGCCGGCGCGGGCGGCACCGAGGCGCAGGACTGGGCTTCGATGCTGCTGCGCATGTACCTGAAGTACTGCGACAAGAAGGGCTACCGCGCCGAAGTGCTCGAGCAGTCCGACGGCGAGGTGGCCGGGATCAAGAGCGCGACGCTGAAGATCAGCGGCGAATACGCCTATGGCAGCCTGCGCACCGAGAACGGCGTGCACCGCCTGGTGCGCAAGTCGCCCTTCGACGCGAACGCGCGGCGGCACACCTCGTTCGCCAACGTCTTCGTCTACCCCGAGGTCGACGACTCGATCGCGGTCGACATCAACCCGGCCGACCTGCGCGTCGACGTCTACCGCGCCTCGGGCGCGGGCGGCCAGCACGTCAACAAGACCGAGTCGGCCGTGCGCATCACGCACCTGCCGACCGGAATCGTGGTGCAGAGCCAGAACGACCGCTCGCAGCACCGCAACCGCGCGGAGTGCATGGCGATGCTGAAGTCGCGCCTGTACGAGCTCGAGCTGCGCAAGCGCACCGCCGAGGCGGACAAGCTCGCCGCGCAGAAGACCGACATCGAGTGGGGCCACCAGATCCGCAGCTACGTCCTCGACCAGTCGCGCATCAAGGACCTTCGCACCGGCGTCGAGAAGGGCGCCACGCAGGCCGTGCTCGACGGCGACCTGGACGACTTCATCACCGCGAGCCTAAAGCAGGGGGTGTAATGGAAAACGAAGAAAACAAGCTCGTGGAGGAACGCCGCGAGAAGCTCCGGGCCCTGCGCGCGAAAGGCCCCGCCTACCCGAACGATTTCCGCCGCAAGGACTTTGCTTCTTCCCTTTCTTCTTCACACGGGCCATCGAGCAAGGAGGATCTGGAAAAGACCAAGCCGCCCGCGACCGTGGCCGGGCGCATGGTGCTGAAGCGCGTCATGGGCAAGGCGAGCTTCGCCACGCTGCAGGACGGGACCGGCCGGATCCAGGCCTACGTCACCCAGGACGTCCCGGGCTACGAGGACTTCAAGCACTGGGACCTCGGCGACATCGTCGGGGTCGACGGGCACCTCTTCAAGACGATGAAGGGCGAGCTGACGGTCCATGCGAGGAGCGTGCGGCTGATCGCCAAGGCCCTGCGCCCGCTGCCGGAGAAGTTCCACGGCCTGACCGACCACGAGATGCGCTACCGGCAGCGCTACGTGGACCTGATCGTCAATCCCGAGGTGAAGGACGTCTTCCTCGCAAGGACCCGGATCATCCAGGCGATCCGCAGCGCCCTGAATGACGAAGGCTATCTCGAGGTCGAGACGCCGATGATGCAGCCGATCCCGGGCGGCGCGGCGGCGCGGCCGTTCAGGACGCACCACAACGCGCTCGACATGGAGCTCTTCCTGCGCATCGCGCCGGAGCTCTACCTCAAGCGCCTCGTGGTCGGCGGCGTGGAGCGCGTGTTCGAGATCAACCGCAATTTCCGCAACGAGGGCATGTCGACCCGGCACAATCCCGAGTTCACGATGCTGGAGTGGTACGCGGCCTACGAAGACTGGACGTACATGATGGACTCGACCGAGCGCCTGATCCGCGCCGCGACCCAGGCCGCCGGAAAAGGATCGGTCGTGAGCTACCAGGGCAAGAGCATCGACTTCGGCAAGCCCTTCGCGCGCATCCCGATCCCGGAGCTCATCCGCAGGCAGGGCATCGAGGGCGACCTGCGCGACCGCTCGCTGCTGTCGAAAAATCTCAAGCAGATGAACGTCGCGCACGAGGACCGCCAGGGCTGGGGCGCCCTGCAGCTCATGCTGTTCGAAACCGTGGCGGAGAAGCACCTGGTGGCGCCGACGTTCATCACCGATTTCCCGGCCGAAGTCTCGCCGCTCGCCCGGCGGCGCGACAGCGACCCCGAGCTCACGGACCGGTTCGAGCTCTTCATCGACGCGAAGGAGATCGCCAACGGCTTCTCCGAGCTGAACGACCCGGAGGACCAGGCGGCGCGCTTCCTCGAGCAGGCGAAGAACAAGGACGCCGGCGACGCCGAGGCCATGCACTACGACGCGGACTACATCCGCGCGCTCGAATACGGCATGCCCCCGGCCGCGGGCGGCGGCCTGGGCATCGACCGCCTGGTGATGCTCCTCACCGACAGCCCGAGCATCCGTGACGTAATCCTCTTCCCGCACATGAGACCGGAGTAGTTACAACTCGTCACACACGCTTACGGCAGCCCGGGGAGGCGGTCCGTAGCCTAGGCAACGTTCGAAAGGAGAACGCTGCCATGGAAACCAAAGCTGCCCGCCTCCACCCGCTTCTCACCGCGGCCGCCATCTCGGTGACCGCTTTTTCCGCCGTCGGTATCGGCGCGATGACCGGATTGCTGCCCAACTCGCTCGGGTCGGCGAGGAATGCGGAACCCACCGAGCTCGTAGCCACGCCGGTGCCGCCGGCTGCCCCGGCAGTCGAAGCGAAGCCGGCGGACATGCCGCCGGCCGCGCCGAAAGCCACGCCGAAGCCGGTGAAGAAGGTCGCGAAGGTCGTGAAGACCTCGGCTCCGGCCGCGGTGCCCGCGCTGGTGCAGGACTTCGGCGAAGCGCCGCGCGTCTCCCAGGCGCCGGCGGCCGTCGAGGCGCCCCAGCCGGTCCCTGCCGGGATCCTCGGCGTCGTCGAGTCCGTCCGCGAAGTGAAGACAAAGGCCGAGAAGTCGAACGGTGTGGGCCCGATCGCCGGCGGCGTCGGCGGCGCGGTACTCGGCAGCCAGATCGGCAAGAGCTTCGACAGCAAGGGCTTCCGCAACGTCCTGACCGTGCTCGGCGCGGCGGGCGGCGCCTTCGCCGGCAAGGAGATCGAGCGCAACGCGCGCGCGACGAGCCACTGGGAGGTGGACGTGCGCCTCGACGACGGCACGCAGCGCACGCTCACGAGCAGCACCGCGCCCTACTGGCAGCCCGGCCACCGCGTACGCCTCCTCGACGGCGCGCTGCAGCCGGCATGACCGGCTAGAGCTTCAGGACGCCCAGTCCCGCCAGCACCGCGCCGGTGGCCGCCAGCCGCCGGCGCGTCATTTTCTCCCCCAGGAACAGCGCGCCGATCACGGCAGCGAAGATCACCGAGGTCTCGCGCAGCACCGCCACCAGCGCGACGGGGGCGCGCGTCATCGCCCAGAGCGCAATGCCGTACGAACCGACGGCGCAGGCACCCCCGAGCACGGCGCGCTTCCAGTGCCGCTGCAGGTAGGGCGCCAGGTCGCGACGGCGCTGCAGGAAGCCCATGGCGCAGATGACCGCGCCGTTCGCAACGAAAAACCAGAGTACATAGCTGATCGGCGCGTCCGACGCGCGCGCGCCCTTGGCGTCGATCAGCGTGTACGCGGCGATCACGACCGCATTGCCTACGGCGAACGCCGTGGCCCGCCGGTCGTGCGGGCCGTGGGCAAGCGCCAGGATGCCGGCGCAGATCAGCCCGATTCCCGCCCAGTGCGACCCGGCGAGGACCTCGCCGAACGCGGCGGTCCCCGCGAGCGCGACGATCAGCGGCCCGCCGCCGCGCATCACCGGATAGGCGAACGAAAGGTCGCCCCAGCGGTACGCGCCGGCGAGGAGGACGAAGTAGAGGATGTGGACCAGCGCCGAGCCCGCGAGCCAGGGCCAGGATTCGCGCGCCGGCGCCGGCAGCCAGGCCGCGGCGGCGAGCGCCACGAGCCCCGAGCCGATCGCGACGGCGATGGTGTCGAGCTGCTTGTCGGCGCTTGCCTTCACGAGCGCGTTCCACGTCGCATGCAGGAGCGCCCCGCCCAGCACGGCGAGCGTCACCGGGAGGGTGAGCTCCACCGGCGCCTAACCGATGACCTGCTCGATGAGCGGCGCCATGCGCTCGACCGAGGCGCGGCCCTCTTCGATCGCTTCCTTCGCGCGGTGGAACTCCATGGTGCCGAAGCCAGGCAGCAGCGGCGTGAGCAGGATATCGGCCGGATCACCCGCCAGACGGCTACGCGCGACGCGCATTTCCACGATGTCGAGCGAGGTGGTGAACACTTCGATGATCGACGGCATCTGGATCTGCTCCCTCACCTGCTCTTCGACTTTCTTCGCCGTCTGCGCCATCCAGCCGCGGCCGAGCCTGCCGAGCCAGCCCGGCACTTCACGCGGCGCAACCGGCATCTCCACCGTGCCGTCCGGCAACGCGTCCAGGCGTCCGCCCTTGTCCTCGCTCCCGCCACCGCCTTTGCCACGGCTCCGGTCACGGTAGATGCCGAGCTTGCCCCAGCTCAGGTCGACGGCGATCACGATGTCGGCGCCGAGCGCGCGGCACATCGACACCGGCACGGGGTTGACCAGGCCGCCGTCGACCAGCAGCACGCCGTCGCGCACTGCCGGGCGGAAGATCCCGGGTAGCGCGCAGGAGGCGCGCACCGCGTCGAGCATCCTGCCGTGGCGCAGCCAGACCTCGCGCCCCGACCCGAGCTCGGTTGCCACGGCGCCGTACGGCACCGCGAGCTGGTCGATGTCGACGTCGTCCAGGATGGTGTTGAACAGGTTGAACAGGCGCGCGCCGCGAATCAACCCGCCGCTCCAGGAGAGGTCCATCAGCCGGACCACCGTGGTCCAGGCAAGGCTGGTCGACCATTTCTCGAGCTTGTCGAGCTGGCCCGAGGCGTACGCGGCGCCGACCAGCGCGCCGATGGAGCTGCCGCAGATGACGTCGGGCTTGACGCCGCGCTCCTCGAGCGCGCGGATGGCGCCGATGTGCGCCCAGCCGCGGGCGCTGCCGGAACCGAGAGCGAAGCCGATGCGGGGTTTTCTTCTCATTGAAAATCGGGGTCAGAGCCCGATTTCAATTCTCGCATCCTGGCTCGGAAATCGGGCTCTGACCCCGATTTTCACGCGCGTTCGAAGATCGCCGCGATGCCTTGGCCGCCGCCGATGCACATCGTGACGAGGGCGTAGCGCTTGCCGAGGCGATGCAGCTCGTAGAGCGCCTTAACGGTGAGGATCGAGCCGGTCGCGCCGATCGGGTGGCCGAGCGCCACGGCGCCGCCGTTCGGATTCACCTTCGCCGGGTCGAGGCCGAGGTCTTTCGTCACCGCCATCGCCTGCGCGGCGAAGGCCTCGTTCGACTCGATCACGTCCATGTCCGAGGGCTTGAGGCCCGCCTTCTCGAACACCCGGCGCACCGCCGGGATCGGCCCCAGGCCCATGAGCTGCGGCTCGACGCCGGCATGCGCGTACGCGACCAGGCGCGCCATGGGCTTCAGGCTGTTCTTTTCCGCATAGGCGGAAGAAGCGAGAACGACGGCGGCTCCGGCATCGTTCAGCCCGGAGGCATTGCCGGCGGTCACCGTGCCGTCCTTCTTGAACACCGTCTTCAGCTTGGCCATGTCCTCCGGCTTCAGGTCCTTGCGCACGTGCTCGTCGGTGACGAAGGACTCGACGCCCTTTCTTGTCTTCAGCTCGATCGGGACGATCTGCTTCTCGAAGTACTTCGCGTCCATGGCTTTCGCGGCCCGGCGGTGAGACTCGACGGCGAAGGCGTCCTGCTGCTCGCGGGTGAAGCCGTACTTCGCGGCGATGTTCTCCGCGGTCACGCCCATGTGGCCGTGGCCGAACGGGTCGTGCAGCGCACCGGTCATCGCGTCGACCACGGTCGCGTCCCCCATGCGATGGCCCCAGCGGCCCGACGGAAGGAAGTACGCCGCGCGACTCATGCTCTCCGCGCCGCCGGCCACCGCCACGTCGCAGTCGCCGAGCATCAGGTGCTGGGCGGCGGAAACGATCGACTGCAGCCCGGAGCCGCACAGGCGGTTGACCGTGAGGCAGGGCGTACCGACCGGGATGCCGGCCTCGACGGCCGCGACGCGCGAGAGGTACATGTCCTTCGCCTCGCCGTGGATCACGCCGCCGAGCACCACGTGGCCGACGGCTGCCGGATCGATGCCGGCGCGCGCGACCGCTTCCCTGATCGCAATCGCGCCCAGGCGCGTGGAGGACAGCTCCTTCAGCGCGCCGCCGTAGTCGCCGATCGCCGTGCGCGTCCCCGAAACCACCACCACCTCGCGATTGCTCATGCCAGCCTCCCGTAGAGATCGTGCGCTTCGGCACGATCGATGGACACCCTGACGAACTCGCCTGCCTTGCCGCCCTTGAACTTCACGATCCCGTCGATCTCCGGCGCATCCGCCTTGGAACGCCCGAGGCCGGGCGCATCCACGAGCACGTCCAGGGTCCTGCCGACTTTGCCTTTCAGCCTTTCGGCTGAAATCTTCTCCTGGGTCTTCATGAATGCCGCTTTCCTCCGTTCCCTGACTTCGTCAGGGAGGGCACCGGGAAGGTCGTTCGCGGCAGCGCCTTCCACCGGTGAGTACGCGAAGCACCCGACGCGATCGAGCTGCGCTTCGGCGAGGAACGCCAGAAGCTCCTCGAACTCCGCCTCGGTTTCTCCCGGGAAACCGGCGATGAAAGTGCTGCGGATCGTGATCTCCGGGCAGATGGCGCGCCAGGCGCGGATCCGGTCGAGCACCTTCTCGGCGTTCGCCGGGCGCTTCATCAGCTTCAGGATGCGCGGGCTCGCGTGCTGGAACGGGACATCGAGGTACGGCAGGATCTTTCCCTCGGCCATGAGGGGAATGACTGCATCGACGTGCGGATAGGGATAGACGTAGTGCAGGCGCACCCAGGCGCCGAGCTTGCCGAGTTCGGCGCAGAGCTCGGTCATCCGCGTCTTCACGGGCCGTCCGGCGTGGAAGCCGGTGCGGTACTTCACGTCCACGCCGTAGGCGCTCGTGTCCTGCGAGATGACGAGCAGCTCCTTCACGCCCGCCTTCACCAGGTTCTCCGCCTCGCGCAGCACGTCGCCGATCGGCCGGGAGACGAGGTCGCCGCGCATGGAGGGAATGATGCAGAAGGTGCAGCGGTGGTTGCAGCCTTCGGAAATCTTCAGGTACGCGTAGTGCTTCGGCGTGAGCTTGATTCCCTGCGGGGGAACGAGGTCGGTATAGGGGTCGTGCGGCTTGGGAAGGTGAGCATGCACCGCGCGCATTACGCCCGGCGTGTCGTGAGGACCGGTGATCGCCAGTACGGACGGATGCTTTGACTTTATGAGCTCATGCTTCGAGCCCAAGCACCCCGTCACCACGACCTTGCCGTTCTCGGCAAGCGCATCGCCGATCGCCCCAAGCGATTCCTCGACCGCGGCGTCGATGAAGCCGCAGGTGTTGACGATGACGAGGTCCGCGCCGGCGTAGGTGGGGGACGTGACGTAGCCCTCCGCGCGCAGCTGCGTGAGGATCTGCTCGGAGTCTACGAGCGCCTTGGGACAGCCGAGCGAGACGAAACCGACCTTAGGACTTGTCCGGGTCGCTTTTGTTGTTCTGGCTGCCAGCGGGGAAACCGGGGAAGTTGAAGCCGGTGAACATGTTGCGCGCCTGGCTCTGCATCTGGTCCTGGAACTGCGCAAACATCTTCTGGCTCTGCTCCATGTAGGCCTGCATCAGGCTCTGCATCGCCGGGCCCTGCAGGTTCATGAACTGCGCCCACAGGTCATGCGAGGCCTTGGAGTTGTCGCCGTACATGCGCTGCGACTGGTCCTGCAGCGTCTTCTGCATGTCCTGGAAGGCGCGGATGTTCTTCTCGAGGTACGTGCCCATCACGCCCTGCATCGCGTTGCCGTAGAAGCGGATGAGCTGCGAGAGGAGATCCGAGGAGAACATCGGCAGGCCGCCGGTGGATTCCTCCTCGAGGATGATCTGCAGCAGGATGGCGCGCGTGAGATCGTCGCCGCTCTTCGCGTCGACGACATGGAAGTCCTCCTGCCGGTGCACCATCTGCTTGACGTCGGCGAGCGTGATGTAGCTCGACGTCTTGGTGTCGTAGAGGCGCCGGTTGGGATACTTCTTGATCAGCCGCTGGGGCTGGCCGCCGGGCTTGTCGTCCTGCCGCGCGTCGGGGCGCGGTTCCTGATTGGGGTTCGCCGCCATGAACGCAGTGTACTCTCCTTTCTCTACGCCTTAATACATGTGCTGGCCGCCGTTGATGGAGATATTGGCACCGGTGACGAACGCCGCCTCGTCCGAGCAGAGATAGATGATCAGCCCGGCCACCTCGTCGGGCTTGCCGAGTCGCCCGACCGGGATCTGCGGCAGGATCTTCGAGTCGAGGATCTCCTTCGGGATGGCGGTGACCATCTGGGTACCGATATACCCCGGGGAAATGGTATTGATGGTCACCCCCTTCTTCGCCACCTCGAGCGCGAGGGCCTTGGTGAAGCCGTGGATCCCCGCCTTGGCGGCGGAATAGTTCGTCTGGCCGAACGCGCCCTTCTGGCCGTTCACCGAGGAGACGTTGATGACGCGGCCCCAGCTGCGCTCGACCATGCCGTCCATCACCTGCTTCGTCATGTTGAAGCACGAGTCGAGGTTGGTGCGCATGACCGCGTCCCAGTCGGCCTTGCTCATCTTCTTGAACGTCATGTCGCGCGTGATGCCGGCATTGTTGACCAGGATGTCGATCGGCCCGCACTCCTGCTGGATCGTCGCCACCTTGCGCGCACAGTCGTCGTAGTCCACCACGTCGACCGGGAACGCGGCGAACTGGTAGCCGCGGCCCTTCATCTCCTCGAGCCAGGACTTGTACTTCGTGTTCGACGGCGAGTACGTCACGACCACGCGATAGCCCGCGTCGGCCATCTTCGTGGTGATCGACTCGCCCAATCCGCCCATGCCGCCGGTAACGACGGCGATTCTCTTGCCGGCCATGTCTCCTCCTCGGGGATCGGCAAATCCTACTACATCATGTGCATGCCCCCGTTGACCGATATGTTCGCCCCCGTGATGTACCCCGCCTCCTCGGAGGCGAGAAAGGCGACCACGGCGGCGATCTCCTCGGGCTTCGCCAGCCTGCCCATCGGGATGGAGGCGACGATCTGCTCGCGGATCTCCGGGCGGATGGCCATCACCATGTCGGTCTCGACGTAGCCCGGCGACACGGTATTGACCGTGACGCCCTTGCGCACGACTTCCTGCGCCAGCGCCTTCGAGAAGCCGGCCATCCCCGCCTTCGCCGCGGAGTAGTTGGTCTGGCCGAACTGGCCCTTCATCGCGTTCACCGAGGAGATGTTGATGATGCGCCCCCACCCCCGCTCGCTCATGCCGTCGATCACCTGGCGCGTCACGTTGAAGACGCTGTTCAGGTTGGTGTTGATCACCGCCATCCAGTCCTGCTCGGTCATGCGCTTGAAGACCGAGTCGCGCGTGATGCCGGCGTTGTTGACCAGGATGTCGATCGGCCCGACCACCGCGCGCGCGTTGTAGAACATGGCGGCGCAGGACTCGAAGTCCGCGACATCACCCTCGGCGGCGTGCACGCGCAGGCCTTCGCTTCGCATGCGGTCCAGCCACTCGCCCTTCTTCTCGTAGTCCGGCAGGCAGCCGGCGATCACGGTGTGCCCGGCGCGGCCGAGCCGCCGGCAGATGGCCGTGCCGATCCCGCCCATGCCGCCGGAGACGAAGGCGATGCGCTGGGCGACCGGCGCCTCGGATTCCGGATGGGCCTTCGTCTTCTCGAGCACGCTCGCCATGGCTAGCGTTCCACGGCCAGCGCGACACCCATGCCGCCGCCGATGCACAGCGACGCGAGGCCGCGCTTTGCGTCGCGCTTCTGCATCTCGTGCAGCAGCGTGACCAGGATGCGGCAGCCCGAGGCGCCGATCGGATGGCCGAGGGCGATCGCCCCGCCGTTCACGTTCACCTTGCCCGTGTCCCAGCCCATCTGCCGGTTGACGGCGATCGCCTGCGCCGCGAACGCCTCGTTGATCTCCATCAGGTCGAGGTCCTTCGGCTCCCAGCCGGCGCGCGACAGGCAGCGCTTGGACGCCGGGACCGGCCCCATGCCCATGTACTTCGGGTCGACGCCCGCGGAGGCAAACGCCTTGATGCGCGCGATCGGCTTGAGCCCCAGCTCCTTGGCCTTTTTCGCCGAGCACAGGACCACGGCGGCCGCGCCGTCGTTGAGGCCGGACGCGTTGCCGGCAGTCACCGTGCCGCTCTTGTCGAACGCGGGCTTCAGGCCCTTCATCGCCTCTAGCGTCGCGCCGTGGCGCGGGTACTCGTCGTCGGCGAACATCACCGGGCCCTTCCGCGACGGGATCTCGACGGTGATGATCTCGTCCTTGAACTTGCCGGACTTCTGCGCCGCCTCGGCCTTGTTCTGGCTCGCGACCGCGAACGCGTCCTGCTCCTCGCGCGTGACCGCGTACTCCTTGGCGACGTTCTCGGCGGTGACGCCCATGTGGTACTGGTTGAAGACGTCCCACAAGCCGTCGACGATCATCGTGTCGACCATCTTCGCGTCGCCCATGCGAAAGCCGTCGCGCGAGCCCATCAGCGCGTGCGGCGAGAGGCTCATCGATTCCTGGCCGCCGGCAACGACGATGTCGGAATCGCCGTTGGCGATCGACTGGGCGCCGAGCATCGCGGCCTTGAGGCCCGAGCCGCAGACCTTGTTGATCGTCATGGAGGGAATCATGTGCGGCAGGCCCGCCTTGATCGCCGCCTGGCGCGCCGGGTTCTGCCCGACCCCGGCCGTCAGGACCTGGCCCATGATCACCTCCGAGACCTGCTCCGGCGCGAGGCCCGCGCGCTCCAGGACCTTGCGGATGACGAGGGCGCCGAGGTCCGAGGCGGGCGTCTTCGCGAGCGTTCCGGCGAACTTCCCGATCGGGGTACGTGCTGCGCCGACGATGACGATCTCTTCCATGAAGACTCCTTCCTAGTGGATGCGCTGCTTGACGTAGCGACCGGGCGCGGCCTCGATCGGCTTGTATTGGACACTGCCGGCTGACTTAGGTGCGTTGCGCTTGCCGCCCGCCTGACCCTCGAGCCACTGCGTCCAGGCAGGCCACCAGCTTCCCTTGCGTTCCTCGGCCTGCTCGAGCCAGGCGTCCGGATCCTTCGCGTACGGCGCGCCCGCCCAGTAGCTGCGGCGGTTCTTCGCCGGCGGATTGACCACGCCGGCGATGTGGCCGCTCGCGCCCAGCACGAAGGTCTTGTCCGTCCCGCCGAGGAGGTGCACCGAGCGGTAGGCGGAGCGCCAGGGGACGATGTGGTCCTCCCGGGTGGCGACGATAAAGAGGGGCAGGCGCACCTTGCCGAGGTCCACGGCCGCGCCGCAGTTCGTCAGCGCGCCGGGCTCGCGAAGCTTGTTGCCGAGGTACATGTTGCGCACGTAGTAGCAGTACATCGGCCCCGGGAGGTTGGTGCTGTCCGCGTTCCAGAACAGGAGATCGAAGGCCGGCGGACGGCCGCCCATCAGGTAGTTGTTCACCACGTACGGCCAGACCAGGTCGTTCGCGCGCAGGCTGGAGAAGACGAAGGCGAGCTCCGAGCCCGGCAGGATGCCGCCGCGTCCGATCGCCGCCTCGCGCGCCACGATGCTCTGCTCGTCGATGAACAGGCCGATCTGCCCGGTGTCGGCGAAATCGTGCATCGAGGCAAGGAATGTCGCGCTGGCGACCGTAGCATCCTTGCGCTGCGCCATCACCGCCAGCGCCGCGCCGAGCAGCGTGCCGCCGACGCAGAAGCCGAGTGCATTGACCTGCCCGGCGGCGGAGATCTCGCGTGCCGCGCGCAGGGCCGCGAACACGCCTTTCTCCAGGTAGTCGTCCCAGGTGAGATGGCCCTGCTCCGGGCCGACGTTGCGCCAGGAGACCATGAATACCGTGTGGCCGCTCGCGACGGCGTGGGCGACGAGCGAGGCGTCGGGCTGCAGGTCGAGGATATAGAACTTGTTGATGCACGGCGGGATCATCACGAGCGGGCGCGCCGAGACTTCCGGCGTGGTGGCGCGGTACTGGATGAGCTGGATGAGCTCGTTCTCGTAGACCACGTCGCCCGGCGTCACCGCGACGTTGCGCCCGACCTCGAATGCCGATTCGTCGGTCTGGCTGATCCGCCCCTTTTGCGCGTCCTCGAGCAGGTGCGCAAGGCCGCGCGTCAGGCTCTCCCCGCTCGACGCGATCGCCTCGCGCAGGGCCTCCGGGTTCGTGGCGGCGAAGTTCGCCGGGCTCATCGCATCGATCCACTGTCGCGCGGCGAAGCGCGCGCGCTCCTTCGCGAACGGCTCGAGCTCCGCCGCTTCGACGAGGTCCTCGATGTAGCGGGTCGCGAGCAGGTAGGACTGGCGCAGGTAGTCGTAGTAGCCGTTGTCGCGCCACGCCGCGGAAGAAAAGCGCCGGTCGCCGGCTTCGGCCTTCGCGACCGTCTCGCCGCTCCCCGAGACGAGCGCGCCCCAGAGCTGCATCTGGCGGCCGAGGTATTCGGACTGGAGGCGGGCGGCGCGCTCGCCCCCGCGCTGCAGCGACTCAAGCCAGGCGGGAACGCCGGGCGCTGCAGAGACCAGACGCATCCAACCCTGCGTCGTCTCGTTGCTCGATTGGGCTATGGCTGCGAGCAAGGCCTCGGGCGTGCCTTGGGGCGGATGCATCGCGGGCGATTCTGCGCCGCACAAGGAATGCCGTCAAATGATTTTAAGTTCCTGAAAGATGGTTCCTTTTGCCTAGTGCGCGTGCAACGTTCCCACCAGCGCGATGGTACCGATACCGAGGGCGATCAGCAGCGCCTGGACCGCGGTGTCCTTGAGCTCCGGGCGACGGTGCAGGCCCGGAATCAGGTCGGCGACCGCGACATAGATCATGCTCGCGGCGACGACGCCGAGGAGCGTCGTATGGATGCCCTCGAGGAAGCTCAGCGCAAAGTAGCCCAGCACGCCGCCCACCAGCGTGGCGACCGATGAAAGCACGTTCATCGCAAGCGCCCGCGCCCGGCTGTACCCGGAATGCAGCAGGATCACGAAGTCGCCGACCTCCTGGGGAATCTCGTGCGCGATGATCGCGACCGCGGTCACGATTCCCAGCTCGGTGCTCTGCAGGAACGCCGCGGCGATCAGCACGCCGTCGATGAAGTTGTGCACCGAGTCGCCGACGACGATCAGCGCGCCGCTGCGGCCATGGTCGTGCGCGCCGGCTTCTGCCGCCTCGTGCGGATCGTGGACCTCGCAGTTCTCCGTATGGCAGTGGCGCCACAGGAGCAGCTTCTCCAGCACGAAGAACGCGAAGATGCCGCCCAGGATCGCCGCCGCGGCCTCGTGCGGCTCACCCTGCTCGAAGGCGTGCGGGATGACCTCGAGGAATGCGGCGCCCAGCAGCGCGCCGATCGCATACGACACCAGCATCGGCACCCAGGTGGCTCGCACCGCGAGCGCGAGCGCGGCGAGGCCGACGGAAAGCGTTCCGCCCGCTACGCTAGCCGCGAGGATCCAGCCGAGGGTCATGAGGGGTGGCGATTCTACGTGAGCCAGACTAGTGCGGCCATGCGTTCCCGCGCGCCGTCGCGGCGGTACGAGAAGAACCTTTCGCCTTCGCTGTGCGTGCAGAAACCGCCTCCGCTGACCGCGGCCACGCCGGCGGCGAGCAGCCTCTGCCGCGCGACCGCGTAGAGATCGAGCATCCAGTGCCCGGGCCTTGCCGGCGCGAATGCCGACGCGGCCCGGTCGTCCCTCGCGACGAACGCCCGCCGCACTTCATCCCCGACTTCATAGGCGTCCGGGCCGATGGCGGGCCCGAGCCAGGCCAGCAGTTCGGCGGGCACGACGCCCATCGCGGCGACGGTCTCCTCCAGCACGCCCGCGCAGAGCCCGCGCCATCCGGCATGTGCCGCAGCGACCACTGTTCCCGCGCGATCGGAGAAGAGCACCGGCATGCAGTCCGCGGCCATGACGGCGCAGGCGCGTGCGCGCTCTCGGGTGAAGGAGGCGTCCGCCTCGGGCTTGCCGGCCGCCGCGGCGACGACGCGCGTGCCATGCACCTGTTTCAGCCAGCAGGGCTCGCCGGGAAGAAGTGGGGCCAGGCGCGCCCTGCCCTCGGGGCTCGCCATGTCGCCGAGCACGCGCGTGGTGACCAGCGCCGCGACGCGCGCCGGCGCTTCCCAGGCCGGGCGGATCAGAGCCACTTCTCCTTGCGCAGCGTCTCGAGCAGCTGGCGGAAATCGCGCGGCGGCGCCGCCTTCCAGGTCTTCGTCTCGCCGGTGCGCGGATGCACCAGGCTCAGCTCCGCCGCGTGCAGCGCCTGGCGCGGAAAGGCGATTCCATGGCGCGTGCCGCGCCGGTACACGGCATCGCCCACCAGTGGATGGCGGATGTGCTGGAAATGCACGCGGATCTGATGGGTGCGCCCGGTCTCGAGCCGGCACTCCACCAGCGCGGCCTGGCCGAATCGCTCGACCACGCGGTAGGACGTGCGCGCCGGCTTGCCCCGCTCGGTCACCGCCATCCGGGTGCGCGAGCGCGCGTCGCGACCGAGGGCGGCGTCGATGACCCCGCTCGCGGGCGGGTCGCCTTGCACCACCGCCAGGTAGACGCGGCCCATCGAGCGGTCGGCGAGCTGCTTCACGAGGCTCGCCTGCGCGACGACGTTCTTCGCGACGACGAGCAGGCCCGTGGTGTCCTTGTCGAGCCGGTGCACGATGCCGGCGCGCGGGACGCCGGCGAGCGACGGCGCGTGCGCGAGCAGCGCATTGAGCAGCGTGCGGTCCGGCTGCCCGGCGCCGGGATGGACGACCAGCCCGGCCGGCTTGTCGAGGACGATCAGGTCGGCATCCTCCTGCACGATCTTGAGCGGCATGCGCTGCGCCTGCGGCGCCTCGGCCGTCGGCGCGGCGGGCGGCGCAAGGACGATTTCCTCGCCGCCCATGACCTGCTGGTTGCGGCGCAGGGTTCCTTCCGAGCCGGCGAAGCGGATGTGACCCGCTTCCAGCCAGGCCTGCAGCCGGTTGCGCGAGTACTGCGGGAACAGTTTCGCGAGGACTTGGTCGAGGCGCATGCCGCCCATCCCCGCAGGCACCGGCGCGCGCATCTGCGCGATGAAGCCCGCGTCCCAGTCGGTATAATTTTTGGGTTTCTTGTCCGAAGGTCGCCGCTTCATGTTCCCAAGTGTACTGGTCCGCCTCGCGCTTGCCGGGCTGCTGGCCGCGCTGCTGGCGCTCGCCGGCGGTTGCGCGTCCGGCCCGGCGGACGACGAGACGGCCGGCTGGTCGGCGCAGCGCCTGTATGGCGAGGCGAAGGACGCGATGACGAGCCGCGACTGGCCCAAGGCGGTCAAGTACTTCGAGAAGCTCGAAGCCCGCTTCCCGTACGGCCGCTACGCGCAGCAGGCGCAGCTCGAGGTCGCCTACGCGCACTGGAAGGACGGCGAGCGGGCTTCCGCAGTCGCCGCCGCCGACCGCTTCATCAAGCTCTACCCGAACCATCCCAACGTCGACTACGCCTACTACCTGAAAGGGCTGATCAACTTCAACGACCTCAGCGGCTTCCTGACCTGGATCACCTCGCCCGACATGAGCGACCGGGATCCGAAGGCGACGCGCGACGCGTTCGAGGCCTTCCGCGAGGTTGTGACGCGATTCCCGCAGTCGAAGTACGCCGAGGATGCCGCAGCGCGCATGCGCTACCTCGTCAACGCGCTCGCCTCCCACGAGGTGCACGTCGCCCGCTACTACATGCGGCGCACCGCGTACCTTGCCGCCGCCAACCGCGCGCAGTACGCCGTGCAGCACTACCCGCAGTCGCCGGCGATCGAAGAGGCGATCTTCATCCTGATCCGCGCCTACGAGGCTCTGGGCATGCCGGAACTGCGCGAATCCGCCGAGCGGGTGATGCGCAAGAACTTCCCGGACAGCGATTTCCTGAAGCCGGGCGGACGCAAACGCACCGCGCCCTGGTGGCGCATCTGGGATCCCGACTGGTGAACAATGTCCTCATAGTCGGCGCGGCCGGAATGATTGGCCGCAAGCTCACGGAGCGGCTGGCGAAGCAGCCGCCCGCGTCCCTCACGCTGCACGATGTCGTCCCGCCGCAGCCACCGGCGGGCCTCGCGGCCAGGACGGCGGTGTCCGACCTGTCGGCGCCCGGCGAGGCGGAGCGGCTGGTCGCTTCCCGGCCGGACCTGATCTTCCACCTCGCGGCGATCGTGTCCGGCGAGGCGGAGGCGGACTTCGAGAAGGGCTACCGGATCAACCTCGACGGCACGCGCCGCCTGTTTGAGGCCGTGCGCAAGGTCGGCGACGGCTACAAGCCGCGCCTCGTCTTCACCTCGTCCATCGCGGTGTTCGGTGCGCCGTTCCCGGATGCCATCGCCGACGAGTTCCTCAATGCGCCGCTCACGAGCTACGGCACGCAGAAGGCGATCGGCGAGCTCCTGCTCTCCGACTACAGCCGCCGCGGCTTCTTCGACGGCATCGGCATCCGCCTTCCGACCATCTGCGTTCGGCCCGGCAAGCCGAACAAGGCGGCCTCCGGGTTCTTCTCCGGGATCATCCGCGAGCCGCTCGCCGGCCAGGAAGCGGTCCTTCCGGTGCCGGACACCGTGCGGCACTGGCATGCTTCGCCGCGCGCTGCCGTGCAGTTCCTGATGCACGCGGCGCAGCTCGACACCGCGCAGCTCGGGACGCGGCGAAACCTGTCGATGCCCGGAATCTCCGCAACGGTGGCGGAGCAGATCGAGTCCCTGCGGCGGATCGGCGGCGAGAAGGCGGTGAAGCTCATCCGCCGCCAGCCTGATCCGGTGATTCAGCGCATCGTCGAGGGCTGGCCGCGCAACTTCGAGCCGAAGCGCGCGCTCGCGCTCGGCTTCCGTCCGGATCCGAGCTTCGACGACATCATCCGCTATCACCTGGAGGACGAGCGCCCCTAGCTTCCCCGGCGGGGGCGTCGGCGAAGAAGCGCTGCACGTCCGCCAGCTCGCGCGTGCGGCGCATCGGCGGAAGGCTCTGGAGGATGCGACGCCCGTAGGAGCGCGTCACCAACCTCGGGTCGCAGAGCATCAGCACGCCCCGGTCGGTTTCGTCGCGGATCAGCCGCCCGGCGCCCTGCTTGAGCTGCAGCACCGCCTGGGGAAGCTGCAGGTCGTTGAACGGATTGCCGCCGCGGCTGCGCAGGCCTTCGATGCGCGCGGCGAGCACCGGGTCGTCCGGCGGCGCGAAGGGCAGCTTGTCGATCACCACGACGGAGAGCGCCTCGCCGCGCACGTCGACGCCCTCCCAGAAAGACTGGCTGCCGAGCAGCACCGCGTTGCCGAGGGCGCGGAAGCGCTCGAGCAGCTCGCTGCGCGAGCCGGTGCCCTGGACGAGGAGCGGGAAGTCCATCCTGCCGCGCAGGAATTCTGCCGCGCGGCGCAACGCGCGCAAGGTCGTGAAGAGAAGGAACGCGCGCCCGCCGCTCGCCTGCAGCACCGGCAGCGCCGCCTGCACGACGGCTTCCGTGAACGCCGGGTCGTTCGGATCCTCGGGCAGCCCTTTCGGCACGTAGAGCAGGCCCTGCTGCGCGAAGTCGAAAGGGCTCGCCCACTGCACCGCGCGCGCCTCGTCCAGTCCCAGCTCGCGGGTGAAGTGCCCGAAGTCGCGGCCGACCGCGAGCGTGGCGGAGGTAAAGATCCAGGCGCGCGGATGGTCGCTCATCTGCTTGCGGAACGAATCGGCCGAGGAGAGCGGCGTGACGTGCAGGTGCACGGCCTGCGCGAGCACCTCGAGCCAGCGCACCTCCTCGACGTCTTCGGACCGCATGAGCCGGCCCAGCACCGCGCGCGCCTCGCCGGCGCGCCGCGCGCAGGCGCCGAGCCCTTCCGAGCTTGCCGCATGCGCATCCAGCGCGAGGCCAAGCTGCGCAAGCGCGCGGTCGAGGCGCTGCAGCGCCTCCCCGAACGCCGGCAGCCTGAGCGCCTGGCCCCAGGCCATGCGGCCGGGCTCGCCGAACGCAAGGCGCAGGTCGCGGGCGGCCTTGTCGAGCGCGCCGGCCAGCGCATCGAGCTCGGCCGAGACGCTGCCCGCCGCGCGCAGCTCGAGGCGCGCGTCGCGCGCGATCTCGACGAGCTGCGAGCTGGAGAGCCGCTCGCCGAAGAACGCGCGCGCCGTCTCCGGAAGCTGGTGCGCCTCGTCGAAGATGAGCGTGTTGCACGCCGGGAGAAGCTCCGCGATCCCTTCGTCGCGTAGCGCCACGTCGGCAAAGAAGAGGTGATGGTTCACCACCACGACGTCCGCAGCCAGCGCATTGCGGCGCGCGCGCATGACGAAGCAGTCCTGGTAGTCCGGGCACTCCTGGCCGAGGCAGTTCTCGCGCGTCGAGGTCGCATGCACCCAGACAGGCGAGTCCTCTGGGACGTCGGCCAGGTCGGCCCGGTCTCCGGTGTCGCTCACGCCGGCGAACCGCTCGATGGTGCGAAGCTGCGCCGCCTCCTCGCGCGAGCCGAAGCGCGCCTCGGAAGCGGCTCGCTTCAGCCGGTACAGGCAGACGTAGTTGGCGCGGCCCTTGAGCAGGGCGGCACTCGCACCGCTCGCCAGCGCCTCGCGGACCGCCGGCAGGTCCCGGTCGAAGAGCTGGTCCTGGAGGGTTTTCGTGCCGGTGGAGATGATCACCTTGCCGCCCGCGAGCAGCGCCGGAACGAGGTAGGCGAACGTCTTACCGGTACCGGTCCCGGCTTCCGCGACCAGCACGCCGGTGCGCTCGATCGCGTCGTAGATCGCGCTGGCCATCTCCACCTGCTGGTCGCGTCGCCTGAAGCCGGAGATCCGGGAGGCGAGCGCCCCGCCGGGGGCGAACGCATCGGCGAGCAGGCGATTCAGTGTCCCACCTCGTCGACGCGGACCCAGATGCGGCGCGAGGAGGCGCTTCGCAACTGGCTCATGGAGGCGATGCCGCCGGTACTGCCGGTGGCGTGCTCGACCGCCGCGCCGATCTCGAACCACTCCCCCAGGGAGGCGCTCGTCGACGTGGCCACCCGCTGGGCGTCCACCGACCCGCCGGCGGCGAAGCGCTCGCGTTGCGGGGCGATGTCGAGTTGCACGCGCTGGCCGGTCAGGCGCGGCACCACCTCGAACCCGCTGGCGGTCTCGCGCATGACGATCCGGTCTTCGCCGACCGGTCCGAGCGGGGTCTGGATGCGCTCGCGCACGACCATGGGACGCGACTCTCCGAACAGGATGACGGCGCGCGCCCCCTCGAGCACCTGCACCCGCTGGTTGATCCGCGTTTCGTCGCTGCGGCGCGCGTCCTGCGCGCGCACCTCGACCTCGCTGCCGCGGTTGCCGATCCTGCCGCCTGCCTCGAGGCTGCGCCGCGACTGCTCACCCGTGTCGTCAAAGCGCACCGAGATCTGCAGCCTGCGGCGCGGACGGTCGATGGCTTCGAGCGCCTGGCGCAGCTCCGCCACGTTGCCCGGGCTCGCGCGCACGATCAACTGCCCGGCCTGGCCGGTCAGCGTGCCGCCAGGCTCGAGGAGCGGCCGCAGCGCGGGCAGGACCTGCTCGACGGTCGAGTGCCGGAGCGGGATGACCTCGAGCGCGTGCTGGCCGGCCACGGGCAACGGCAGCCCCAGTGCGGCAGCCAGGAGGACGATTCGGTGCGGTTTCATGTCGGCGTCTGGAACAACGCGCAACACGGCCGCGCGCCGACTCATTATGCGGCTTCCTGGATGATAGAGGTTCTCATTGACAATGACAATGAGAGTCATTATCGTTTGCGTAGGTCAAATCCAAGGAACAAGCCATGCGGTTCTCCGCGCTTCTCGCTCTGCTGCTGCTCGCCGCTCCTGCCCTCGCCCAGGAGCGCGTGCTCAACCTCTATTCCTCGCGCCATTACCAGACCGATGAGGCGCTCTACGCCGGCTTCACGAAGCAGACCGGCATCAAGATCAACCGCATCGAGGCCGCCGAGGATCCGCTCATCGAGCGCATCCGCAGCGAGGGCGAGCGCAGCCCCGCCGACGTGCTGATCACCGTGGACGCCGGCCGCCTGTGGCGCGCCGAGCAGCTCGGCCTGTTCCAGCCGGTGAAATCCGTGGTGCTGGAGTCCAGGATCCCCGAGAGCTTCCGGGAGCCGGGCGGCCGCTGGTTCGGCTTCTCGCTGCGTGCGCGGGTCATCGCCTATAACAAGTCGAAGGTCCGCCCCGGCGAGATCGCCACCTACGAGGAGCTCGCCGATCCCAAGTGGAAGGGCCGCGTATGCATGCGCTCCTCCAGCAACATCTACAACCTCTCCCTGATGGGCGCGCTCATCGACCACCTCGGCGAGAAGAAGGCCGAGGAATGGGCCAAGGGCGTGCACGCGAACCTCGCGCAGCAGCCCAAGGGCGGGGATACGGACCAGCTGAAGGCCGTCGCCTCCGGCGCATGCGACGTCACGATCTCGAACCAGTACTACTACGCGCGCCTGGCGCGCTCGAGCAAGCCGGATGATCGCGAGGTCGCAGGCAAGCTCGGCATCCTCTTCCCCAACCAGGGCACCACCGGGACCCACGTCAACGTTTCCGGCGCCGGCGTCATGAAGAACGCGCCGAACCGCGAGGCGGCGATCAAGTTCCTCGAGTACCTCGCGAGCGACGAGGCGCAGCGCTATTTCGCCGAAGGCAACAACGAGTGGCCGGTCGTGGCGGGTGTCAAGCCTGAGAATCCCGTGCTGGCGAGCTTCGGCGACTTCAAGCGCGACCGCATCAACGTCGCGGTGCTCGGCCGCAACCAGCCCAGCTCGCAGAAGATCTACGACCGCGTGGCCTGGAAGTAGCGCTTCGCGACGAGGATCACCGGCAGCATCCCCACCGCGACAATGACCAGCGAGGGACCGGCGGCTTCCGCGAGCCGCTCGTCCTTCGCCAGGTTGTAGGCCTCGATCGCGAGGGTGTCGAAGTTGAACGGGCGCAGGGCGAAGGTCGCCGGGAGCTCCTTCAGGACGTCCACGAACACGAGCAGCGCCGCCGTTGCGAGGCTCGATCGCAGAAGCGGCACGTGCACTTTGCGCAGCGTCTGCGCGGGCGTTGCGCCGAGCGAGCGCGCGGCATCGGCCATGCTCGGCGTGATCCGGGCGAGCCCGGCCTCCGTCGTCTGCAGCGCGACCGCGAGCAGCCGCACCAGGTAGGCGAAGACGAGCGCCGCGATCGTGCCGGTCAGCAGGAGCCCGGTCCGCCATCCGAAGCTGCGCTCGAGCCATCCCGCGAGCGCGTTGTCGAAGGCGCCCAGTGGTGCGAGCACGCCGACGGCGATCACGGCGCCAGGTACCGCGTAGCCGAGGCTCACCAGCCTGTTCGCGCCGCCGACCGCCCGGCTTCCCGTGAGGCGCGCCGAGTACGCCATCACCGTCGCGAGGACGACCGCCACCAGCGCAGTGACCGCGGCGATACCGAAGCTGTTGGCGACCAGCCCCGGCAGGCGCGCCGCGTTGAACGCGCCGGCCTGCCAGGCGAGCCATCCCAGGAGCGCGAGCGGCAAGACGAAGCCGAAGAACACCGGCGCTGCGCAAAGCAGGATCGCCGCCGCCGAGGCGGCGCCGCGCAGCTCGCGCGGAGGCGCCGCCTTGCGCGGCGCGAATGCGTGGTAGGCGGCGCGGCCGCGGCTCGCGCGCTCGAGCGCGATCAGCAGCGCGACAAAAACCAGCAGGCAGGTCGAGAGCTGCGCCGCGGCGACCCGATCGCCCATCGAGAACCAGGCTTTGAAGATGCCGGTGGTGAAGACCTCGAGCCCGAAATAGGAAACCGTCCCGAAATCCGCCAGCGTCTCCATCAGCGCGAGCGAGGCCCCGGCGACGATCGCCGGCCGGGCGAGCGGGATCGCGACGCGAAGGAAAATCTCGTGCGTCGCGTATCCCGCCAGGCGAGCAGCCTCGAGCGCATTGCGGGAAAGCTCGGCGAACGCCGTGCGCGCGATGATGTACACGTACGGGTAGAGCGCGAAGGACAGCAGCGCGGCGGCGCCCCATAGCGAGCGCACGTCGGGGAACCAGTAGTCGCGCGCCTCCCAAGCCGTCAGGTGCCGCAGCGCGCCCTGGACGGGACCGGCGTATTGCAGCCAGTCCGTATAGGCATACGCCATCACGTAGGCCGGCATCGCGAGCGGGAGTACCAGGGCCCACTCAAGCACGCCACGCCCGGGAAACCGATACGTCGCCACGAGCCAGGCGGCAATCACGCCCATCGAAACCACGCCGGCCGCCACGCCGAGCGCGAGGAGCAGCGTGTTCCATGCATAGCGCGGCAGCAACGTCGACGCGATGTGCTGCCAGGCATCGGTGCCGCCGTCGAAGACGCTCGCGAGCACGGAGACCACCGGAAGCGCGAGAAGCGCCGCCGTGGCCACCGCCACCCCTCCCAGGAGGCCCCACTTTCGCATCTAAGCCTTTGAAATCTAAGGTGTAGAGATTCTAACCGGGAATGAGAATTGTTATACTCTGATGGAATGGAAGCATCGCTGCTCCGGGTGGAAGCCCTTTCGCATGCCTATGGCGCTCACCCGGTCGTGAGCGAGCTGTCTTTTGCGCTGCCGCGCGGCGCCATCGGTTGCCTGCTCGGCCCCAGCGGCTGCGGCAAGACCACCGTGCTCCGCTGCATCGCCGGCTTCGAGACCGCGCAGGCGGGCCGCATCGTCCTGAACGGCAAGGTCGTCTCCGGTCCGGGCGTCACGGTGCCGCCGGAGCAGCGCCGCGTCGGCATGGTGTTCCAGGACTACGCGCTTTTTCCGCACCTGAAGGTGGCGCAGAACATGGGGTTCGGGCTGCGGGCGATGACGCGCGACGCTTCGGCGGCGCGGATCCGGGAACTCGCAGAGATGGTCGGGCTGGGGGACTCGCTGGCCAAATACCCGCACGAGCTGTCGGGCGGACAGCAGCAGCGCGTCGCCCTCGCCCGCGCCCTCGCCCCGCGCCCGGATCTGCTGCTCCTCGACGAGCCGTTCTCGAACCTCGACGTCGAGCTGCGCGAGCGCCTGTCCGTCGAAGTGCGGGACATCATCAAGGCGAGCGGCGCCACCGCGGTGCTGGTGACGCACGACCAGCAGGAGGCGTTCGCGATCGCCGACGAGATCGGCGTGCTGCACGAAGGCCGCATCCAGCAGTGGGCCGCGGCGTACGACCTCTATCACCGGCCCGCGAACCGGTTCGTCGCCGATTTCGTCGGCCAGGGCGTTTTCCTCCCGGCACGCGCGGTCGCGGCGGACCGGATCGAGATCGAGCTCGGCGTGCTGCAAGGAGAAGGCGGCGAGCGCGGCGCACGGCTGGAGGTCCTGCTGCGCCCGGACGATGTGGTGCACGACGACGCGGCGCCGACCCGCGCGGAGGTCCTGCACAAGGCGTTCCGCGGCGCGGAGATCCTCTACACGCTGCGCCTGGAGAGCGGGCGCAAGGTGCTCGCGCTGGTACCGAGCCATCACAACCACGCGCTCGGCGAGCGCATCGGCATCCGGCTGGACGTCGACCACGTGGTGGCGTTTCAGCCCGAGGCCTGATCCTTCAGGTTGTAGATCACCGGAATTTCGATCGTGAACTCCCGCCCGCGCAGCGCTGCGGGAATCTGCACCCGCGGCTTCGCCTTCTGGATCATGTCGAGCGCCTGCTTGTCGAGCACCTCGTGCCCCGCGCTGGTCTGGACGCTGATCGAGGCGATCATGCCATTCGCGCCGATCACCATGCGCACCACGGCGCGGCCTTCCCAGTTGTTGTCGAGCGCGACGCGCGGATAGCGCTTGTAGTTGCGCGCCATGCGCATGAGGTCCATGCGATAGATCTCGAGCGTTCCGGCATCGGCAGAAGGCGCCGCCGGCGCTGCGGGCTGCGGGTCGGTTCTTGCGACCGGGGCGCTCGGTGCTGCGGGCGCCGCAGGCGCCGGCTCCGCGGAAGGCGGCGAGGCCGGCTGCGGCGGCGCGCTCCGGACCGGCGGGGTACTCGTTTCCCTGCGCACGGGGGCAGGAACAGGACTCGGCTTCGGTACTGGCGAGGGCTTGGCCACCGGCTGCACGGGCGGCTTGGGCGGCGGGTCGACGCGGGGCTTCGGCGGCTGCGGCGGCGTCGGCGCGGGCGGCGGCGCAGCAGCGGGCGCCACGAGCCGCGCGACGATCGGCGCCGGCGCGGCTGACTCGCGCTTCGCCTGCTTGTCGAGAGAAAAAAGGAAAAGCAGCGAGCCGTGGAGAACGAGCGAGGCGAGGACCGCGTAGTGGAAGGCGCGCTGGCTCGCGCCGCCGCGCTGGAGGGGCCCGTTCATGACTGCGCTCACGAAGCGGGCCAATATAGCATCTAGCTACCTCGCAGGGCCCGCCACACTTTCTCCGGCGTCAGCGGCATCTCGAGGTGCGAGACGTTATGGCCGCGCAGGGCATCGAGCACCGCGTGGACGACGGCCGGGACCGCGCCGATCGTGCCGATCTCGCCGCAGCCTTTCACGCCGAGCAGGTTGGTCTGGCAGGGGATCGATTCGTCGAACTGCGCCTGCAGCGCGGGAAACTGGTCCGCGCGCGGCACGCAGTAGTCCATCAGCGAGCCGGTGAGGAGCTGCCCGCTCGAGCGCTCGTAGACGACGCTCTCGAACAGTGCCTGGCCCACGCCCTGGGCCATGCCGCCGTGGATCTGTCCCTCGACGATCATGTGGTTGATGATCCGCCCGATGTCGTCGCAGCTCACGAGCCTGCATAGCGTTACCTGCCCGGTTTCCGGATCGACCTCGACCTCGCTCACCTGCGCGCCATTGGGCCAGGAAGGCGTCGAGGGCGTTTCCGTCGCCGAGACCCGGATCATGCGTTCCGGCTGCTCCGCCGCGAGCTCGCCCAGGCCGATCGAGCGGTCAGTGCCGACGATGCCGAAGCGGCCGGCGCGGTACTCGAGGTCCGCCGGCGCGGCTTCGAGCGCTTCCGCGGCGAGCTCCTTGGCGCGCGCGATGGCCTTGCGGCCCGCGGCGACGACGGCCGATCCGCCGACGAATGCCGAGCGCGAGCCAACGCTGCCGACACCGTTCGCGCGGTCGGTGTCGCCTTGGACGATGCGGATCTTCTCCGCTTCCACGCCGAGGAGCTCCACCACGAGCTGCGTATACGCGGTCTCGAGGCCCTGCCCCATCGCCTGCGTTCCGGAGCACACCGTCACCATCCCGTCGGCCGCCACTTCGAAGTCGACGGTTTCGGTCGGGAGCGCTCCGGTCCATTCCAGATAGCTTGCCACGCCGCGTCCGCGCAGCTTTCCGGCGCGGCGAGAGCGCTCGGCGCGAGCTGCGTAGCCATCCCAGTCGGCAGCGGCCTGCGCCTGCGCCAACATGCGTGCGAAGTCGCCGGTGTCGTAGGTCTCGCCGACGTGCGTGCGATGCGGCATGTCCGCAGGCGCGAGGAAGTTGCGCCGGCGCAGCTCCACGCTGTCGATGCCGGTCTGGAGCGCGGCCTTCTCGATCAGCCGCTCGATGAGGTAGTTGCCCTCCGGTCGCCCGGCGCCGCGATATGCGCCGGTCGCCATGGTGTTCGTGAGGACCGCCTGGATCCGGTAGTCGACGACCGGCACGCGATACACCGACGTGGTGACCTTGGCCACCATCATCAACGGGATCATCGCCGAGGAGCCCACCGGCACCGCGCCGATGTTGCCCAGCATCTCCATCCGCAGCGCGAGGAAACGGCCTTCCCCGTCGAGCGCGAGCGCGCCCTTGAAGTGCATGTCGCGGCCCATGTGCGCAGCGAGGAACTCCTCGCTGCGCTCGGCGCGCCATTTCACCGGCCTGCCGAGCTTGCGCGCGGCATAGCAGACCAGCGCATCTTCCGGCGTCAGGCCGGTCTTCATGCCGAAGCCGCCACCGATGTCGCCGTTCACGACGCGATAGTCCTGCGCCTTGCCGCCCAGGACGATCGGCAGGAGGTCGCGGGCCGCCGTCGGCGTCTGGTTCTGCGTATAGAGGGTGACCCTGCCGTTCTCGACCGCGGCGAGGAACGTCCGCGGCTCCAGCGCCATCGCATTCAGGCGCTGGTTGTGGAGCTCGAGCTCCACCACGTGGGCGGCTTGGGCGAACGCCTTGCCCGCGGCCTGACGGTCTCCATAGCAGGCCTGTGCCGCGACGTTGTCCGGCGCGGCGTCGAAGAGGACCGGCGCGCCGGGCCGAATCGCGTCGCGCGGGTCCACGACGCTCGGCAGGTCCTGGTAGTCGATCGCAGCCAGCTCGGCCGCATCCTGGGCCTGCTCGCGCGTCTCCGCCACGATCGCAGCCACCGGATGGCCGGCGTAGAGCGCCTTGTCCTCCGCGAGCGGCGTGCGCGCCGGGGCCGCCATCGGCGAGCCGTCCGCCCGCTTGAAGAGCTGCGGATACGGAATGTGCTTCACGCCGTCGGCGCGCAGGTCTTGCATGGACCAGGCCGCGACGACGCCCGGTGCGGCGCGGCAAGCGGACAGGTCGATGGCCGCGATGCGCGCATGGGCATGTGGAGAGCGCACGAGCACGAGCCAGGCCTGGCCGGGAAGCGCTCGGTCGTCGCTAAAGCGCCCCTTGCCGACGAGGAGCCGGTCGTCCTCGAGGCGCTTCTGGGAGCGCGAGGCGCCGAAGCGCGCCGACGACGGATCGAACTGGACCTGCAGGGAAGGAGTGCTCATCGACGACGCCCGTGCGACCTATGGAAAGTGGCGGAGAGAGAGGGATTCGAACCCCCGGTACCGCAAGCGGTACAACAGATTTCGAGTCTGCCGCATTCGACCACTCTGCCATCTCTCCGCGGTCGTGCGTGACGCGCCCGAATTTTATCAGGGCGCGGAGATTTTCTCCTGTCCGCCCATATAAGCCCGCAGCGCCGAGGGGATCATGACCGACCCGTCGTGCTGCTGGTAGTTCTCCAGGATCGCCACCAGGGTGCGTCCGACCGCAAGTCCCGACCCGTTCAGCGTATGCACGGGCTCCGGTTTGCCCTTCTCGTTGCGGAAACGCGCCTGCATCCGGCGCGCTTGGAACGCCTCGAAGTTGGAGCACGAGGAGATCTCCCGGTACGCGTGCTGCCCCGGCAGCCACACCTCGAGGTCGTAGGTCTTGGCCGACGAGAATCCCAGGTCCCCGGTGCTGAGCGTCATCACGCGATACGGCAGCTCCAGCTTCTTCAGGATCGCCTCGGCGTGCGAGGTGAGCTCCTCGTGAGCCTCGTAGGACTTCGCCGGGTGGGTCACCTGCAGGATCTCCACCTTGTCGAACTGGTGGTTGCGGATCATGCCGCGCGTGTCCTTCCCCGCCGATCCGGCTTCGGAGCGAAAGCATGGGGAATGGCATACCAGCTTCAGCGGCAGCGCCTCGAGCGGCAGGATCTCGTCGCGGATGAAGTTCGTCACCGGATATTCGGCGGTGGGAATGAGATAGAGGTCGCGACCCTCGATCTTGAACAGGTCGGCCTTGAACTTCGCGAGGCTGGAGACGCCGTCGGCGCAGGCACCGGACACCAGGTACGGCGCATAGACCTCGGTGTAGCCGTGCTCCCGCGTATGGACGTCGAGCATGAACTGGGCGAGCGCCCGGTGCAGCCGCGCAACCGCGCCCTTCATCACCACGAAACGGCTTCCCGCCAGCTTCGCGCCGGTGGCGAAATCCAGTCCGCCGAGCCGTTCGCCGACGTCGACATGATCCTTCACCGCGAACGGGAACTTCCGCGGCTCGCCCCAGCGGCGCTCCTCGCGGTTGGCGTCCGACGAAGCACCGACCGGGACCGACTCGTGCGGCAGGTTGGGAATCCTGCCGAGAAAATCCTGCATCTCGGCCTGGATCTGCGCGAGCTTCTGCTCGGACGCCTCCAGCTCCGCCTTCGAGCGCTCGCCTTCGGCGAGCAGCGGCGCCGCGTCCTGGCCCTTCGCCTTGGCCTGCCCGATCTCCTTGGCGATGCGATTGCGCGCCGCCTGCAGCTGCTCGACATGCGTTTGCATGTCCTTCCGCGCGCTCTCGAGCCGCTCGAAGGCGGCGAGGTCGAGGACGTTCGGCCCGCGCGTGGCGAGGCGGCGCGCGACCTCGCCGGGATTCTTGCGCAGCAGCTGGAGATCGATCATTTGTCCTTCTTCGCCGCGTCGTCCAGGGCGCGCAGCTCCGCAATCCGCTCCCGGATGCGCGCCTCGAGCCCGCGCTCCGTCGGCTGGTACCAGCGCGGCGCGGACATGCCGTCCGGCAGGTAACTTTCGCCGGCTGCATACCCGCCGCGCTCGTCATGCGCGTAGCGGTAGTCCTTGCCGTAGCCGAGGTCCTTCATGAGACGGGTCGGTGCATTGCGCAGGTGCATGGGAACCGGGCGGGTCGTGTCCTGGGAGACGAAAGCGCGGGCGGCATTATAGGCTTCGTAGGCGGCGTTCGATTTGCTCGCCACCGCGAGATAGATCACCGCTTCGGCGAGCGCAAGCTCCCCTTCGGGGCTCCCCAGACGCTCGTACGTTTCGCACGCATCCAGCGCCAGGCGCCAGCCCCTTGGGTCGGCGAGGCCGATATCCTCGATCGCCATGCGCACAACCCTGCGACCCACGTAGAGCGGGTCGGCGCCGCCATCGAGCATGCGGATCATCCAGTAGAGCGCCGCGTCCGGGTCGGAGCCGCGCACCGACTTGTGGAGCGCGGAGATCTGATCGTAGAACTGCTCGCCGCCCTTGTCGAAGCGCCGCAGGTTCTTCGCCAGCGCCTGCTCGACGAAGTCGGCGTCGATGTCCTGCACGCCCGCCGTCCGCGCGGCGGTAAGCAGGATCTCGACCGCGTTGAGCAGCCGGCGCGCGTCCCCGTCCGAGAAGCCGATGACCCTCGCTTGCGCTTCCGGATCCAGGGGTGCCCCGGTCCGCTCGAGGAGCGCGTGCAGATCTTCCGCTCCCAGCGGCTCCAGGACGTACACCGCCGCGCGCGACAGCAAGGCGCTGTTGACCTCGAACGACGGGTTTTCGGTCGTGGCGCCGACGAAGGTGATCAGGCCGCGCTCGACGTACGGCAGGAACGCGTCCTGCTGCGACTTGTTGAAGCGGTGCACTTCGTCGACGAACAGGATAGTGTGCCGGCCGGTGGCTTCGAGCCGCGCCTGCGCGGCCTGGACTGCCTCACGAATCTCCTTGACCCCGGAGAACACCGCCGAGAGGGCGACGAATTCCGCATCGAAGGACTTGGCCATCAGGCGGGCCAGGGTAGTCTTTCCCGAGCCGGGCGGGCCCCACAGGATCATGGAATGCGCCTTGCCGGATTCGAACGCCAGGCGTAGCGGCCGGCCGGGCCCGAGGAGGCTCTTCTGGCCGACGACCTCGTCGAGCGACTTCGGGCGCATGGCCTCCGCGAGGGGCGCGGCGGGCTCGGCCTTGCCGAAAAGATCGCTCATGCGCGGGACGCGCGGCTACTTCTCGCCGAGAACGTCGGCGCCCTTCGGCGGCTCGAAACGGAACTCGGCCGGGTCGATCTTCGGATTGCGGGTCAGTCCGGAAAAGCGCAGGAATGTGGTCTGTCCAAAGTGATCGGTCAGTTCCATCGCCTCGATGCCGGTCGCACTGAACCCCATGCGGATGCGTTCGAACCCCGCTTCGCGCTCGCGCGGCCGCGCCTCCACCCATTCCAGCCCGTCGCGCGTGCCGGCATCGGAAAGGTCGAATGCCTTCTCGACATTGCTGCCGCCGGCAAGCAGCGCGGCCGGCGTGGAACCGAGCGCATTGGAGATTCTCCGCACGGTCACTTGGTTGAGGTCCCGGTCGTAGATCCACACGCGCTCGCCGTCGCCGACGATCAGCTGGTCCACCGGCTTGTCGTAGACCCAGCGGAAGCGGCCCGGCCGCTCGAACATGAAGCGACCCCGTGCCTCCTGGACCAGGCGGCCCGACCGGTCGTGCACCTTCTGCTCGAACTGCGCGCGGGCGGACTGCGTGGATTGCACGAAAGCCTTGAAGCGATCGATGCTCGCCCCGTGCGCCGGAACGGCCAGCAGCATCAGGATTCCCAGCAGGAGGCGCATCGCCCTACTCCGCCTTCGCCGGGACCAGGACCTCGCGGTTGCCGTTGGTCTGCATGGCCGAAACCATGCCCGCCCGCTCCATATCCTCGATCAGGCGGGCAGCGCGGTTGTAGCCGATGCGCAAGTGGCGCTGGACGAGCGAAATGGACGGGCGGCGGGTGCGCAGGACGATCTCCACAGCCTGATCGTACAGCGGGTCCTTCTCGCCCGTGGGCTCGCCCCCAGGGCCGACGTCGGCGCCGTCCTCGGCCTGGGCAGGCTCCAGGACGTCCTCAAGGTATTCCGGCGTAGCGAGGCTCTTGAGGTGCTCGACGACCTTGTGCACCTCGTGGTCCGCGACGAACGCGCCGTGGACACGCTGGGGTAGCCCGGAGCCCGGGGGGAGATACAGCATGTCGCCCATCCCGAGCAGCGCCTCGGCGCCGGACTGGTCGAGGATCGTGCGCGAGTCGACTTTCGAAGAAACCTGGAAGGCAATACGCGTGGGAATGTTGGCCTTGATCAGGCCCGTGATCACGTCCACGGACGGCCGCTGCGTCGCGAGCACGAGGTGCACGCCTGCGGCCCGCGCCTTCTGGGCCAGCCTGGCGATCAGCTCCTCGACCTTCTTGCCGATCACCATCATCAGGTCCGCGAGCTCGTCGATCACCACGACGATATGCGGCAGGCTCTGCAGTGCCTGCGGCTCGCCCGACTCGATGGTGAATGGATCCTCGAGCTTGCGTCCCTGCTTCTCGGCTTCGGCAATCTTGTGGTTGAAGCCGGAGAGGTTGCGCACGCCGAGCCAGTTCATCAGCTTGTAGCGCCGGTCCATCTCCGCGACGCACCAGGCGAGCGCGTTCACGGCCTGCTTCATGTCGATGACGACCGGCGCCAGCAGGTGCGGGATGTCCGCATACACGGACAGCTCAAGCATCTTCGGGTCGATCATGATGAGGCGCACGTGCCGCGGCTCCGCCTTGTAGAGCAGCGAGAGGATCATCGCGTTCAGCGCGACCGACTTGCCGGAACCCGTGGTGCCGGCCACGAGAAGATGCGGCATCTTTGCCAGGTCGGCGACGACGGGGTTGCCGGAAATATCCTTCCCGAGGACCAGGGCGAGGGGCGAGCTGAGCGCGTGGTACGCCTCCGAGCCAAGGATCTCCGAAAGCCGGACGGTCTGGCGATGCGGATTGGGAATCTCGAGGCCCATGCACGACTTTCCGGGAATGGTCTCGACGACCCGGATCGATACGACCGACAGCGCCCGCGCGAGATCCTTGACCAGGTTCACGATCTGGCTGCCCTTCACGCCGACTGCGGGCTCGATCTCGTAGCGGGTGATGACCGGACCGGGATAGGCGGCCAGAACCTTCACCACCACGCCGAAATCCGACAGCTTCTTCTCGATCAGCCGGGAGGTGAACTCCAGCGTCTCTGCGGCGACCTGCTCGCCGTCGATTCTCGCCTCGTCGAGGAGCTTGATCGGCGGCAGCGGGGTATCCGGCAGGTTCTCGAATAGCGGTGCCTGCTTTTCCTTCTGCACCCGCTCCGACTTCCTGATCTCGACTATGGGAGGCTCGATGCGCAGCGGCGGATGGGCATCCTCGCGCTTCTTCTCGATGTCCACGACAAAATCGCGCTCCTCGCGCGCGAGCTCGCCGAGCCGGCGATCCTGCCGCCGTTCCCAGGCCGTGATTGCCCTGAAGTACGCCGCCTCGAGAAGAGTTCCGATTCGCTCGGAGAAAGCAAGCCAGGAAAGTCCCGTGAAGAGGCTGACGCCGATGGCCACGAGCGTCAGCAGGAGCAGCGTCGTGCCGGTGAAACCGAGGGCCCGCGAAACGCCCAGGCTCGCCTCCCGGCCGAGCAGCCCTCCGGCTCCGGCCGGAAGCTCGGCCTGCAGGCTATGGAACCGCAGCGCTTCCAGTGCTGAGCTCGAAACCAGCAGCAAGCCGAACCCGGCAAGGGCGATC
This sequence comes from uncultured bacterium, assembly GCA_965233165.1. Taxonomy (GTDB): domain Bacteria; phylum Pseudomonadota; class Gammaproteobacteria; order Burkholderiales; family SG8-39; genus SCGC-AG-212-J23. The sequence goes on from CBDDRX010000106.1 coordinate 36,280, forward strand.
CACAGCGGCCGTGGGTCGATCAACCGGCTGCCGTCAAGCCTGCGATAGCCCCATACGACGACATACAGGCAAAGCGCGATCCACCAGTAGGCAGACAGCCCGAAAAGGTAGAGCAGGATGTCCGAAAGCCACGCGCCCACTGCACCGCCCGAGTTCGTGGCGATCGCATCCGTCGCGCTGTGCGACCACGCCGGATCGGTGCGACGGTACGTGCCGAGAATGAGAAGGAGATAGGCCGCCAGCGCGACCAGGACCAGCCACTTGGCTTCGCGCAGAAGACCCGCAAGCTTCGCGGGAAGAGGTGCGCCTGATGTTTTTTCCGCTACGCCCATCTTGCCGCTTCAGGAATGGGCGATTCTACCCCACAAAACAAAACCCCCGCCGGGGCGGGGGTTCGAGAAAGGTCGCTTGCCGCTTCAGCGGGAAACGATGCACTCCAGGTTCTTGCCCGAGTTCACTACGCTGCCGGCCATCACGGACTGGATGAAGGTGGCGGGAGGGGTGAACTGCAGCCCAGGGTCCGTGGACAGGAAGAGCGGACGCTGGTTCGGCGCGATCAGGCCGAACTGCCCGGCAGCCAAACCTAGCTCGCCTTGGCCATTTCGCACGACGACCTCGCCGTCGGCCACGCCGACGTACACGGCGGCATCAAGCCGCGTGCATTCGCCGGTCCTGTTGTTCAAGCAGTCATCGGCAGACAGCGTGGTACCGCGAATCCCGATAGTGGCCGTGGCGGTTCCGAGCTGGTACTTGTCCTTGCTCCGCTTGCCGACGACGCCGGTCACGGCGCGCAGGCCGCCCTTGATGAGGCTGTACAGGAAGGAGTCTTCCTGCGGATTCTCTTCCGCAAACTTGAAGCTCTCGATCTTCACGGAAGTATTCGGCTTGAGGGTGACCTGGCCGCCGTCGGTAAACCGTACCTGCGCGAAGCTTTCTCGCTCGGTATTGATGGTGTCGCCACTTTCGATCGTGGAGCGCTGCGAGAGGATCCGCACGGAGCCGTCCGCCTTGCGCACGGAGAGCGTGCCCGAGAGCTGGGTAATCGTGCCCGAGGAGGCCATGACCATGGAAGCACACGCAGCCAGTGCAACCGCGGTGGCGATCTTCAGGACGTTGCAGGTCATCGAAGCCCCCCTTCACCCGCTACACGGGATTTCACACCGTCATGCTAGTCGCCAGGGCCCGACAGGCTTAGGAACTAGTTCACGCGTAAGGCTTTTTTTGACAGTCCGGTGGCTCTATTCGGGGAGGACGATCGAGTCTCGCAGGACGATGTTCGAACCTCGTATCTCGATGTATCCGCCCATCTGCAGATCCTTCATGACCCGGCTCACCATCTCCCGGGAAGCGCCGATCATCTTGGCGATGTCCTGCTTAGGCAGCCTCTTGGTGACGACCTTCTCGCCTTCGACGGTCTCCGACATATCGAGCAGCAGTCGCGCCACGCGCCCGTAGACGTCAAGGAGAGCGAGGCTTCCGATCTTGCGGTCGGCATCGCGCAGCCTCCGTACCAGGCCGCGCATGACGGCCATGGTCATCTCGAAGCTCTCCGCCAGGCACTTCTTGAAATCGCGCTTGGAAATGGAAAGCAGTTCGCACGGCTCGATCGCCACGACGCTCGCCGAGCGGGGAGCATCGTCGATCAGGCCCATCTCCCCGAAGAACTCGCCGGGGCCCAGGATACTGAGGATGACCTCTTTGCCTTCTGTATCGCTCATCATGACCTTGAGGCGGCCGGAGAGAACGATATAGAGAGAATCGATGGCATCGCCTCCGGCCATGACGGTGCTCGCCCGAGCGACGCTCTTGCGTGTGACGACCATCGTCAGCATGCGCAACTGCTCGTCCGGAAAGCTGGAGAAAAGGGGCACCGCCTTCAGGACTGCGGTCGAAACCGGAGCGGCCATCTGCTGCATTATCCCTGATGGATTCTCGACCTATGGTAGCAGAAGCACGCGATAGCGACCGTTCCAGCCTGAGAGGCGCATCTCCGCGCTACTTGCAGGCGGGAGCACCGAGATCATCGCCTTCGCCCAGCCCCTTGCGAATCCGCCCGGCGCGAGTCTCCTCGTTGGCTGCGAAGATCACGTAGCCGAGGAGCGAGCTGTCGAACTGCGGCCGCCCGACCTGGATGACCGCGTCGCCGAGTCCCGCATCGAGATCTTTGATCGGCGCGACGCTCAGGTCGATGAGAAAGTGGCCGAACGAAGCCTGTACCGGAGCATTGAAGCTATCGAAGTATCCGCTCCCCGCGCCGCCGATCAGGAACGCTTGGCCGAATAGCGTCTTTTGCGCGCCGGTCGAAGTCGTGTAAGTGTAGTTTGTCGCCGCGCCATTGACGGTGATCTTGATGCTTTGGAAGGCATCGAGGCGAGAAGACGTCAGGGAGCCGGCCGGCCCCTGACCACCTTGCAGGACGAAATTGCCGGCCGTGGTGATGTCGAGCAGACTCGGGTCCAGGTCAGCGACGGCGCGTGCGTTCGCCGGCGTGCCGCCGTTGACCGCATAGGTGCGTCCGCCCTGGACGAGCAGCGAGCCGAATCCCGGCGTAGTCACGGCACCGACGTTGGTCGTCAGGATCGTTTTCTGCCCGGTCACCAGGAAGACCGCGCTCGTGTCGGCGAGCGTACTGGTACCCGTTACGCGGGAGGCACCGCCCTGCAGGAGGATGCTGCCATCGGCCGTCAGGTCGAGCGTACTCGCCTGAAGAGCACCGAGCGACGTCACAGTCCGGACACCTCCTACGCCCGCCGCGGCGTTCGCGACTCCTCCACGGATGACTAGGCTGTACGGACCGCCGAACGCGATGTCCGCCCCAGCCAGCGGATTCCCGGTGACGGGGTCAAGTTGCTGCACCTCCTCCGGCGCCGGTAGCGTCCCGTCGTTCCCGAGGAAGATCGTCATGGCCCCGAGGGACTTGAGCACCGCGTTGCTTTGCAGGCCCTCACGGTCTGCGGTGGTGCTGGAAAGCGTGCCATGGTCGTTGCGCCCAGCCTCAACGATGAGCCCGCTCGGCTTGGTTCCGTTCGGCGTGCCGATACTGACGACGGCACCCGTTACGGCGGCTCCCGCACCCTGCGTCTCGGACCCCGTGGTTCCGCCGGCGATTCTTAGAACGCCGCTGTTCATGATGCTAAGCGTTCCACCTGCTGTCACCTCCTGCCCATAGGCACTCATTCCATCCGGGTCACCGCCGGGAACTGCAAAAGCTCCGCCTAGGATAGATACATCACCGCCACTGATAGAGATGTTTCCGCCGGCCGTCACCACGTGGTTGCCTTGCATCGTCACGCTTCCGACACCGGGAAGGTTCGTGAATGCATTGCCGCTCGCGGGCGTAAGGCCCGATGCGTCAGCGGTCAAGGTGAGATTCCTGCCCGACGCTAAGCGAATTGACTCGTTCAGCTCGACATTCCCTGCCGCCAGTATCTCAAGGTTGTGGCGGAAGAGATTGCTCGCGTGGCCGATCGACTGGCCGTCGAGCGTCGAGGTTCCTTGCTCGAGCGTAAAACTACCCCCACTGGAAATCAGCCTCATTGTTCCGGTTCCGGTGGCGTTGAAGCCGGTGAAGTCGGCGGCGAGATTCAGCCCCCAGCTGCTATCTCCTTCGATGTTGAAATTCTGGACATCAAGCCCGGTAGACGGAATGACCGAGAGCGTTTGGGCGCCCGACAGGAACAGGTTGAAATCGAGCACAGTACCAATGCCAGAAACGTTCACCCCGTTGGCGCTTGTGTACTCGATGAGACCGGCGGCATAGTCTGAACCGAAGCTGTTTACGAGCGTCGTGGGTGTAGGATTGCCCGCTTTGCAGCCCAGCGTCGCGCAGGCGAAGAGCGAAATGCTCTGCGCGTGGTTCGCAGGCGCCGCTGTATTGAGCGCGATCGCTGCGCCTCCACCGGAAAGTCCTCCCACGCCTTTCAACGTGACGACCGTCAGGTTATTGGCCACGATCTTGCCTGAAGCGCCCTGCGTCACGTCGCTTTCCGCGTTGGTAGACGAGTTGTCGCTCGCGGTGATGATCGTGACACCTCCGCTCGTCGTCGAGCTCGTTGCAGCACCGTTGGCCGCATTAAGTTGCCCATTGAGCGTCACGGCACCGATGTTGTCGGAAACCGTCTCGGCGGCGAAGTTCGCGTTGCCGGCCTGAATCACCGCGAGATTTAGGCCGCCGGATCGGCCCGCGATCAACTCGATGTACCCGTTGTTCGTCTGCACGGGTGCATTCGCGTTGATGGTTATGTTGTCGCCGGCATGCAGGCGGATTGAGCTCCCAGCACCCGTCGTAGTCAAACCGTGTGAGCCAATCCCGTCGCCAATCGTTATGCTGCCCTCGTTGGCCGTTAGACTGACGTTGCCGCCAACCGTAACTGCATCGGCCTGGGTGATGTCACCGCTATTGGCGGTCAGTGATAGGTTGCCCCCAACGCTTGACGCACGGAGGATTACGCCGCCCGCTTCGAAATGATCAACGTTGCCGGTCGCCGTGAAGGCGACTTCGTTGGTGATCGCGTTGCCGGCATTGGTAATTGTCGCACTCGCGGCCGTGACGCTCAGGTCGTTCACGCTCGAGAGGGCCTGGGCGATGACTAGGTTTCCGGTGGCGCCCAGATCGAACGTCAGGTCGCCACCGTTGCCAGTCAGCGTTTGACCAAACGTCACGTGGTTCCCTGCGCCGTTGCCGGAATCGAACGCCACCGCACCAACGCCACCGATGGTCACCGTATCGCTGAAGGTCATCGGCCCGCTGTTCGTGCGCACGGCAGTACCGCCCGTGAACGCCGTGCTGCCGGCGGCATTCGTCGCCAGGCTCGCCAGGCGCGTGGCGCCACCGAGGCTTTGGGCGAAGGAAGTCACACCGCCGGAGTTGACAGTCAGGCTGCCCGGCCCTTCAATTGCGCCGGTGAACGACACCCCGCCCGTTGCGGCGCCGGTCGTGCCGTTGTTCAGGAACGAGTTGCCGGTCGCTATGGCGGCAGCGAATGACATGCTCGACGCACCAGGTTGCGAAGTGATCGTCCCACCGAAGTTCGTCAACCCGCTTGTATGCGAAAGGCTGCCGTTGAATGAAAGCGTGTCACCACCATTGCCAAGCGTGACCACGCCGGCATTGGCAAACGTAACAGCGCCATCCGTGATGGTGGTCGTCGCCCCTTGTAGAGCGATCTCAAATCCGCCCGCGCCAACGCTTAGGGTGCCACTCTGCAAATTCCCGTCGAACGTGACCGAGCCGCCCGTCTTGCTGAGATCGAGGGTATCTACGGTAACCGGACCGGATAAGATCAGCGCCCCGCTACCGACGACGTTCAAGCTACCCGTGCTGCCCATCGAGCCGGCAAACGTGGTCGACGAGTTGTTGCCACCCGCAGTCAGGGTGTTACCACTAAGGATTACGTTCCCGCCTGTGGTACCCCCTCCGGCGAGCGAGCCGATCGTCTCACTCGTCGCAAGGTTCAGGGTCGCGCCAGCAATGTCCGCGAGAATGACTGCACCGGTATTCAGGATTGCGCTACCGCCGGAAAGCCGCAGCGTTCCGGCATTGACGCTGGTATCTCCGGAGTAGGTATTCGCACCGCTGAGCGTAAAGATTGCCGTTCCCTGCTTGGTGAGCGCCCCCGTGCCCCCGATCACGCCGGCGTAATCAGTATTATTGCCATCGCCCGTGGTAAGCGTGTTGGCGCCCAGGTTGACATCGGTGCCCACCACACCGGCCAGGGAGCCGATGGTCTCGCCGTTGCTCAGCGTGAGCGAAGCCCCTGCCGTGCTCAGCACCACCGCGCCGGCGTCGTTGATCGCCGCACCATTGGCCAGCGTCAGATCGCCCGCGCTCACTGTCGTCGTGCCACTATAGGAGTTCGACCCGGACAGCGTCACCGTGCCCGCCGTGGTCTTGTCCGCCCCCACCGTGCCCGCTAGCGCCGCACTCACCGTGCCCGCCTGCAGGTCATAGTCGGTCGTCGAGGTGAGCGTGCCGTTCTGGATCGTGCCCGCCGTGAGCTGCACCCCAGCCACCGTGTCCGACCCACCCTGCAGATC
>CBDDRX010000107.1:0-14250 GCA_965233165.1 uncultured bacterium
CCGTGGTCTTGCCGGTGCCGGGGTTGCCGGTGAAGCTCATGTGCAGGCTGGGCGGCGCCGACTCGAGGCCGATGCTGCGCCGCGCGCGCGCGACCTCGAGGAGGGCGGCGATGCCGCGCACGCGGGCCTTGACCGGCGCGAGGCCGATCAGCTCGTCGAGCCCGGCCGGGGCGACGCTAAGCTCGATCGCGCCCACGCTCGACCCTGTACCGGATGCTGCGCCCGGGGCCCTCCTCGCGCGCGAGGCGGAAGCCGGGCTCGTCCTTCGGGCGCTGCACGAGGAACGACATGCGCGGCGTCTCCCAGCCGCGCGTGCTGTCAAACGCGGTGACCCGCACGTAGCAGTCCGGGAACGTCCGGCGGCACTCGTTGATTTCCATGAGGATGCCGGCGGCGTCGCGCAGGTCGAACATCGGCGTGCCGAACATCTCCCAGTAGGTGTTGCGCGGGTGCGGGTCGTCGGTGTGCTCGACGTTGAGCGCCCAGCCCTGCTTCAGCGCGTAGGCGACCTGCGCGGCGATCTGCGCGTCGGTGAGCGGCGGCAGGAAGGAAAACTGGCCCTGGGTAATGGTGCTCATGCGCTCGCGGTCTCCGTCGGGACGAAATCGGCGGTATCGGTGGACTGGTAGTCGAACGTGACGTCCTTCCACGTGTCGAGCGCCGCCTTGAGCGGCGCGCACCAGCGCGCGGCGGCCGCCAGGATGTCCGGCCCCTCGTGCCAGAGGTCGCGGCCCTCGTTGCGCGCGAGGATCATCGCCTCGAGCGCGACGCGGTTCGCGGTCGCGCCGGCCTGGATCCCCATCGGGTGGCCGATCGTGCCGCCGCCGAACTGCAGCACCACGTCCTCGCCGAGGTAGTGGACGAGCTGGTGCATCTGCCCGGCGTGGATGCCGCCGGAAGCGACCGGCATGACGCGGTTGAGCGAGGCCCAGTCCTGCGCGAAGAACAGGCCGTTCTCCAGGGCGACGGGCGTATGGCGCTCGCGCAGGGTGTCGTAGAAGCCGCGGATCATGCGGGGATCGCCCTCGAGCTTGCCGACCACGGTGCCGGCGTGCAGGTGGTCCACGCCCGCCATGCGCATCCACTTGCAGATGACGCGGAAGTTCATGCCGTGGTTCTTCTGCCGGGCGTAGGTCGAGTTGCCGGCGCGGTGCAGGTGCAGGATCATGTCGTTGCGCCGCGCCCATTTCGCCATCGACTGGATCGCCGTGTAGCCGATGACGAGGTCGATCATCACGATCACCGAGCCGAGCGAGCGGGCGAGCTCGGCGCGCTCGTACATGTCCTCCATCGTCGCCGCGGTGACGTTGAGGTAGTGGCCCTTCACCTCGCCGGTCGCGGCGCTCGCGCGGTTCACCGCCTCCATGCAGTAGAGGAAGCGGTCGCGCCAGTGCATGAAGGGCTGGGAGTTGATGTTCTCGTCGTCCTTGACGAAGTCGAGGCCGCCCTTGAGCGCCTCGTACACCACGCGCCCGTAGTTGCGCCCCGAGAGGCCGAGCTTCGGCTTGACCGTCGCGCCGAGCAGCGGCCGCCCGAACTTGTCGAGGCGCTCGCGCTCCACCACGATCCCGGTCGCCGGTCCCTGGAAGGTCTTCAGGTACGCGACCGGGATGCGCATGTCCTCCAGGCGCAGCGCCTTCACCGCCTTGAAGCCGAACACGTTGCCGATGATCGACGCGGTCAGGTTGGCGATCGAGCCCGGCTCGAAGAGGTCGAGGTCGTAGGCGATGGAGGCGAAGTACTGCGCCTCGACCGGCGTGCCGGGGCCGGTATTCGGCACCGGGTCGACGCGATAGGCCTTCGCCCGATAGGTGTCGCAGGCGGTGAGGCGGTCGGTCCAGACCACGGTCCAGGTCGCGGTCGAGGATTCGCCGGCCACGGCGGCCGCCGCTTCCTCGGGATCGACCCCGGCCTGGGGGGTGATGCGGAACAGGGCGATGACGTCCGTGTCGGCGGGCACGTAGTCGGGCTGCCAGTAGCCCATCTTCTTGTAGGGAATGACGCCGGAGCGGTAGCGGTCCATGGCGTCGAGTATTGGGAGCGCCTGAAGTAAGGTAAAGTCAAATCTCCTTAGGCTTCAGTTAAGCAAAGCTTATGAAGGCGGTTTCACTCCGGCAGCTGCGCGTGTTCGTCGCGGTGGCGAAGCACGCGAGCTTCGCCCGTGCCGCGGAGGAGATGCACCTCAGCCAGCCGGCGATCTCGATGCAGGTCAAGGAGCTCGAGTCCGCGGTCGAGCTGCCGCTCTTCGAGCGGAGCGGGCGCCGGGTGCGCCTCACCATGCCCGGCGAGTACCTGCTCGTCTACGCGCGGCGGGTGCTCGCGACGCTGAAGGAGGGCGGCGACATGATGGCGAAGCTGCGCAAGGTGCAGGGCGGGCGGATCACGATCGGCATGGTGAGCACCGCGGAGTACTTCCTGCCGCGCCTGCTGGCGCGCTTTCGCGCCCAGCATCCGGGCGTGGAGCTGCGCCTTGCGCTCGGCAACCGCGAGGGCCTCTCGCGCCTGCTGCACGACAACGAGGTCGACCTCGCGGTCATGGGACGCCCGCCGCGCGAGCTCGACACGCGCGGCGAGCCGTTCGCCGCGCACCCGCTCGCGATCGTCGCCGCGCCCGAGCATCCGCTGGTGCGCCGGCGCGAGATCGCGCCCAAGGCGCTCGACGGCGAGGCGTTCATCGTGCGCGAGCCCGGCTCCGGCACGCGCGCGGCGATGGAGGACTTCCTGCGCGAGCACCGCGTGAGCGTCTCGCCGATCATGGAGATGTCGAGCAACGAGACGATCAAGCAGGCGGTGATCGCCGGCATGGGCCTCGCGTTCGTCTCGCTGCATACCGTCGCGCTGGAGCTCGCCGCGGGACAGCTCGTGGTGCTCGACGTCGCGGGGCTGCCGCTCTTGCGCCGCTGGTACATCGTCAACCTGCAGGGCCGGCCCCTCAGCCCGGCCGCCGAGTCCTTCCGCTACTTCGTGCTCGAGGAGGCCGAGGCGCTGCTCGCGAAGCAGTTCGGCGCTACTGGGCGCCGAGGTGCGCGCCGATGAAGGCGGCGGTGCGCCGCATGGCGTCCTGCGCCGCCAGGTCGTCGGCGAGCGTGCGCACCTCGGGCGGGCGGAAGTCGAAGCCGCGGCCCACGCCCGGGTAGACGATCACGCGCGCATCGCGCTTCTTTTTCCTCAGGGCATCGATCCCGGCGAGGATCGGCCGCACGCGCTGGTACTGCTCGTTCTCGCCGAGGAAGACGAGCACCGGCACGCTCAGGCCGTCGACTTCCGGCGCGTACTGGTAGACCTGCATCGGCTCCGGCGCGTTGGGGTCCTGCCAGTGCGGGTAGTACGACGCGTAGCACGCGACCCTCTCCTGCCGGCCCTTCGTGACGATCGCCTTGATCGCGTAGTAGCCGCCGCGCGTGTGCGACACGACGCAGGTCTTCGCCTGGCCGCGCGCCTCGGGGAGCGCGAGCGCGAAGTCGATCGCGCGCGCGGCGTCCTCCTCGAGCGCCGGGTCGTGGCGCACCGGCATCTTGTCGATGAAGCGGCCGCTGAAGAGGTCGGGCGCGACGACGACGAAGCCGCGCGCCGCGAGCCTGAGCGGCACGAGCCGCGTCAGCTCGTCGAGGCCGCGCCGGCCGTGGAGGAAGACGACCACGGGCGCGCGGGCGCCCTTGGGGGAGAAGATCTCCACGGGAACCTCCGCGTCGCCGCTCCTGAAGGCGGCCGCGCGGCTCGCGACTTCGTAGCTCGCCGCCACCGGCAGCCAGCCGCGCTCCCACCACTGCCGGTCCCACCAGGCCTTGTCCTCGTCCTGCGGGAAGCGCTGCGTGGTCCACGGGTCCTGCGCGGCGGCGGGCAGCGCGAGCAAGAGCACCGCGAGGAGGGCCGTGCGTCTCACAGGAGGGTCATGTAGACGGCGAGCGCGCAGCCGAGCAGGCCGATCGCCGCGCTCAAGTAGGCCGAGAGGTGCACCCAGTACCCGGGCGGGATCTCGGGCGGCCGCAACGTGGCGACCGCGCGCTTGAACTGCGCGATGGAAGCGACGCTCAGGAGCACGCCGAGCCCCACGAAGGCGATGCCGATCCAGAACGCCGCGCCGTGCCCCGTTCCTTCGCCCACGAGCAGCGCGCTGCGGTCGATGAAGAAGCCGAGCGCCATCAGGCCCGCGGTCGTGCGGCTCCACGCCATCAGCGTGCGCTCGGCGGCGAACAGCACCCTGGGATCGTCGAGGTTGCTCAGCTTGCGGCGATTATAGGCGGGCGAGCACCAGGTCGACCGCCTCGCCGAACGCCTCCGCCACGCCGTCGCACGCGAGGGCGCGCACGTCGCGCCCCTCGTTGTAGCCGTAGGAGACGAGGATCAGGTGGCAGCCGGCGGCGCGGGCCGCCGCCGCGTCGTTCTCCGAGTCGCCGATCACCGCAGCCTCCCGCGGCGCGGCGCCGAGCGCTTCGCAGGCGCGCAGGAAAGGCTCCGGGCTGGGCTTGCGCGCGCCCATGCGGTCGGGCGTGACCACGGCGTCGAAGTACGGCGCAAGGCCGGTCTTCGCGAGCAGCGGCCCGGTGAACGCGGCGGCCTTGTTGGTCACGCAGGCGAGCTTGAGGCCCGCCGCGCGCAGGCGCTCGAGGCCCGCGACGACGCCGGGGAAGGGCCGGCTCATCGTGCCGTTCAGCTTCGCGTAGTGCGCGCCGAAGCTGCGCAGCGCGGGCTCGAGGCGCTCGCAGGCGAGCGGCAGGCCGGCCGCCTGCAGGCAGCGCTCGACGAGCCTCGGGATGCCCTGGCCGATGAAGTCGCGCACCGTCGCCGCCGGCAGGGCGGGCAGGCCCTGGCCGGCGAGCATCGCGTTCGCCGCGGCGGCGATCTCCGGCGCGGTGTCGAGGAGCGTGCCGTCGAGGTCGAGGAGCGCGGCTTTCAGCACGCTCCGATTATGCTGGAATCAGTACTTCCACCCCCAGCCGATGCCGAGCGAGTTCTGCGACATGCGCAGGTTCGCCTCGCCATCGCCGAAGGGAACGAGCGGGATCGAGCCCGAGCCGTTCACCTTCTTCTCGAAGGCGTGCATGTACGCGACCGTGATCTCGCTCTGGTTGGCGAGCGTCCAGGTCGCGCCCAGGGTCAGGTGGTTCTCGACCACGCCCGGGGCGAGCACGTTGAACAGCGTCTGGCTCGCCGCGATCGGCTGCTTCAGCGTGAGGAACCCGCCGCGCAGGGTGAGCTGCGGGTTGAGCTGGTACGCCGCGCCGAACTTGTACACCGTGGTGTTGCGCCAGCCGAAGCCCGGGCCGTTCGGGGCGCCGAGCTGGCAGGTGCCGGCGAAGAAGCAATCCACCGGGTTGCCGACCGCCGGGATATCGCCGTAGTTGATGCGCACGACGTCGGCGGCGAGCGTGAGCGCGGGGCTCGCCTTCCAGGCGATGCCGGCGCCGAAGTTCTCCGGGATGTCGAAGTCGCCGCCCCCGGCGAACAGGCCCTTGTACTTGTCGAACGCGCTCATGCGCGTCTTCGTCTGGTACGTCGCGCCCAGCGTGACGCTCGGCGTCATCTGCCCGGTCCAGCCCACGCGCAGGCCCCAGCCGGTGGAGCTGTCGTGGCCGCGGTTGGTGACGTCGCCCGGGCTGACCGAGAACCCGGGGCCGGTGAACGGCTGCAGCCCGTTCGCCTCGAAGCGCTGCCAGGCGAAGTTGAGCGAAGCGCCGAAGGCGTGCGCGCCCGTCTTCCACGCCACCGTCGGCGCGATGAAGAGCTGCATGAGGTCCACGCCGGCAGGCGTGGCGCCGCCGAACGCGCCGAACGGCGAGGTCTTGTAGTCGGTGTTCATGCCGCCGTTGCCGAATACCGACACGCCGAGCGCCAGGTTCGGGTTGATCATGCGGTTGTAGCCGAACTCCGGGATGAGGAAGCTCGAGGTCTCGTTCGCCTCGTAGGTCCCGTTCGCGCCGGGCGCGAAGCTGCCGGCGATCTCCGAGCCCCGGTCGGGCGCGAACCAGTCGACGCCGAGGTCGACGCGGTTGCCGATGAGCGCCATCCCCGCCGGATTCGTTGCCGCGGCGAGCGCGTCCTGCGGCAGCGCGATGCCCACGCCGCCCATCGACTTCGCCTTGATGCCGTAGCCGTGCGAAAAATAGCCGGTCGTGGCGTTGGCCGCCGCCGGCGCCAGGGCCGCGGCGACTGCCGCGGCGAGCGCGAACTTCTTCATGATTCCTCCCCCCAGTGGACCCTCTATATGAAAAGACTCACGTCCGCGTCGCGCGCCATCGGCAGGAAGGTCGCCGCGCCGCAGTACTCGCTCACCTCGGTGATGAAGTCCTCGCGGGCGAAGCCGAAGAGATCGACCGTCATCTGGCAGCCGATCAGCTTCACGCCGCCCTCGATGCACGACGCGCGCAGCTCCTCGATGCCCGCGACGCCCTTGTTGCGGATGGTCTGCTTCATCAGGCTCGTGGCGAGGGTCTCGAAGCCGGGCACCACGCCCTGCACCGCGTTCGGGATGTTCCAGCTGATGTGCTTGAACCACTCCGGGCCGAACGGCATCTTCATCGGCATGCCGGGGTTGCCGAGCGGGCTCACCTTCAGGTCGGAAATGTCCTTCTTCAGCAGGTTCAGGCCGTAGAAGGTGAAGAACACCGCCACGTTCCAGCCGAGCGCCGCGGCGGTGGAGGCGAGGATGAAGGGCGGGTAGGCCCAGTCGAGCGTGCCCTTGGTGGCGATGATGGTCAGCGACGGCGTCTGGTTCGCGCGGATCTCGGCGAGCTTCTTCGGCAGCAGCGCATCGAGGCGCTCGTTGATCAGGCGATCCAGGTCTGGGGTGGCGGGCTCGGGTCGTGCGGACATGGCAGGTCTCCTTTGAGACTCTAGATACTGGTAGGGAGTATTAAAAATCAGTTTCGTCTATGAGTACATGCCGAAATCATGATGCTGCAGTGCCGAAAATAATAGAGAGCTTGGCGATGATATACCCCGCCATGTATAGTGGCTGGCCTACGACGCAAGGAGCGCAGGGTGGACGAGCCGAAGATGCACGACCCGGAAGCGAAGAAGGCCATGGACGCGCGCCTCGCGCGCATCGAAGGCCAGGTCCGGGCGGTGCGGCGCATGATCGCCGAGGACCAGTCCTGCGAGGACATCGCGCAGCAGCTTTCGGCCGCGCGCCGCGCGCTCGACAAGGCGTTCTACGAGATGGTCTCTTGCATGATCCGGCACGAGCCGCCCTCCGGCGCGCAGGCGCGCGGCGAGCGGGCGGTGAAGGTGGCGGAGCTCCTCGCCCGCTTCGGCTAGCATCGCAACTCAACTTACAGGACGCACCATGAACTTCGACAAGGAACTCGACGCCCGCGGGCTCAACTGCCCGCTCCCGATCCTGCGCGCCAAGAAGGCGCTGAACGAGATGCAGTCGGGCCAGGTGCTCAGGATCGTCGCGACCGATCCGGGCTCGGTGAAGGATTTCCAGGCGTTCTCCAAGCAGACCGGCAACGACCTGCTGTCGCAGGCCGAGGGCGACAACAAGGAATTCGTCTTCTTCCTGAAGCGCCGCTAGGCGACGCTGCCGAAGCCCCGGTCGGTCGCGCCCGCCGGCGCCTTGAGCCCGGCGAGGCGGCAGCCCTGCGCCACCGGCCCGCCGGGAAGCAGCAGGTACAGGTGCCGGATCCCGCCCTGGCGGTGGAACTTCTCGTCGAGCGCGTCGTGCAGCTCGCGCAGGTTGACCGCCGTCGGCTCGTGCCGCGCGAAGTATTCCTGCAGGGCGCGCAGCACCGCCCAGTGCTCGTCGCCCAGCTCCAGCCCCTCTTGCTTCGCCGCGTCCAGCGCGCGGGCGCGCGTCCAGCCCTCGGGCGCGTGCGGAAACGACGGGTCGGGAGCGGCGGGCGTGCCGCCCGCGCGGAGCTCGTCGATCAGGCTCATGCTCAGCGCTTTCGGATGTGGAACTCGTATTCGCCCGGGGCGCGCTCGCGCGCATCGGCGAGCTCCAGGCCGGTCGCCTTGACCCAGCTGCGCACGTCGGCGCGGATGCCGGGGCAGTCGCTCACCAGCTGCAGCACCTCGCCCGACTGCATGCGCTTGAGGAGCTGCTTCGCCTCGAGCACCGGCCCGGGGCAGGTGGCGCCGCGCGCGTCGAGCACGGCGTGCGGGGAGACGCGCCGCCCGCCGCCTTTACGGATGTAGTAGCCCGTCGCGCCTTTCGCGCGCTTCTCGGCCTTCAGGATCTCGACATCGGCGTACTTGGGCCAGGTGTACAGGTCGTCGCGCGTCGCCGAGCAGTCCGAGACGAGCAGCAGCACCTCCCCGGGCATCAGCTCGTCCAGAACGCGCCGCGCGCCGAGCATCGGCCCGGGGCAAGCCGCGCCCTTCATGTCGAGGGTGACTTGCGGCTTGAGTTTCGCGGTCCTGGCCATGGCGGGCGATGCTAGAGTCAGTATATACCCCATGATCGCGCGCAATCTTCCCGAGCTCGCCTCGACCGTGCGGCGCAACTGCGACATCTCCGACGCCCGCTACGCCGGCGACTACGGCATGTGCACTTTCCTGCTGAAGATGCGCGAGTACTACCGCTGGGAGTATGAGCTGCCGCTCACGCGCCCGCTGCCCCGCGGGGAGATCGGCGACTGGCTGGACGCGCGCGAAGCCGCGTGGGGCGAGCTCGAGTCCGAGGCGTTCCGGCCGCTGCCGCTCGAATCGGGCGCGGCGGACCCGCTCGCCGCCGACGAGGCCAACCGGGAGCTGCTGCCGCGCGGCCTCGTCTACAGCGCGGGCTACGGGCGCTTCGGCAAGCCGGTGTTCTTCCTCGGCGCGCTCCTGCGCGTGGAGGAGCGCGAGGGCCTGCGGGTGATCGTTTCGTCCTGCGAGTACGCGCGCGAGCTCGCCGCGCCGCCGGCGATGCTGCAGGGGCGCACCATCTACGTGCGCCTGGAGTCGGTGCGGCGCTACCTGTGGGAGAAGATCGAGGAGTGGCAGTGGCGCAAGGCCGGCAACCGCATGGCGCGCGCGCTCGCCGGCTACGACTTCGTCGCCGACCCCGAGGGCGGGCTTGCGCGCATGGCGCAGAACGAGATGGAGAGCATGATCCTGCACGAGCTCGGCGAGGCGCGCGCCGGCGAGCTGCTCGGCACGGGGTGGGAGGAGATGCTCGCGTCGGTGGCGCGCACCAGCGCCGAGACGCACGCGCGCGCGGTGCGCGACCTGCTCGCCGACTGCCTCGTCACGCTGCCGGCGCACGTCGCGCGCGGGAACCTCCCGGCGCTGCATTTTCACTTCGCGACCTTCGACGCGCCGCGCCGCGAGCTCTTCCCGCAGGCGCTCGAGGCCTACGAGGCGTCCTTGCGCAGCGGCTCGCTTGCGCCGCTCGCGCGCGTCGCGCGCGAGGGCTCGGAGCGCTTCCTCGCCGAGGCGCGCGCGCTGCTTTAGGCGGGGGCCGGCTCGACGGTCTGCTCGACGAGCTTCTTCACCAGGCGCACCATCTCCGGCGCCTCGACGTCCATCATCTGCTCGACCACCCAGCGGTTGTCGCCCTCGGCCATCGCGTCGGACACGCGCGTGGCGAAGTAGCGCAGGCAGGCGTAGCTTGGCTCGCCGTCGCGGTACTCGAGCTCGGCGTACTCGCCGAAGCGCGCGTTCAGCGCGTCGATGAAGAGCTTGCGGTGCTCGCCCGGGCCGAAGAGATCCGTCTGGTTGTTCTCCATGGTCACCGCCAGGTGGCGCACGACCTCGGCGACCAGGGCGGCGCGGTCCGCTTCGCCCAGCCGCCCGTACACCGTCCGGTCGAGGAGCTGCACGAGGAACGCGATGAACTCGGTGAGCACGTTCGTCACCAGGCGGTCCGAGCCGAAGCGAAAGCCGTCCTTCTCCAGGTGCTTGAAGAACTCGACCGCGAGCTTCCAGAGGTTCGCGCCGATCACCCCGGCGCGCTCGGCGAGGCTGCGCGGGCCCTTCTTGCGCCAGCGCGTCTTGAGGAGCCCGACCGCGGGACGGCTGCTGATGATGGCCATGTTCGCGGATAATAGCCCCGGATGCGCGACATGCAAGGACTGGACATGGAGCTCTCGAGCGGCATCGCCGCCTTCGAGGCGAAGGAGTTCGCGCGGGCGATGCAGCTCCTGAAGCCGCTCGCCGAGCGCGGCGAGCCGCGCGCGCAGTACCGAGTGGCGGTGATGGCGCAGGTCGGCCTCGGCATGGTGAAGAACTGCGCGATCGCGGTCCAATGGATGCGCGCCGCCGCCGAGCAGGGCGATGCCCTGGCGCAGCACGGCCTCGGGTTCATGTACTTCCAGGGCGAGTGCACCAAGGCCGACGCCGCGGAAGCGGCGCGGTGGTTCCGCCTCGCCGCCGAGCAGGGGCTCGCCGGCTCGCAGGCTACGCTCGCTTCGATGTACGAGAAGGGCGTGGGCGTCGCGCAGGACGCGGACGAGGCCGCCCGGTGGCGCGCGCGTGCCGAGAAAGACGCGGGCGCGGCTTCCTGAGCGCATGCGGTTCAAGGTGATCGTCGCGGAGCAGGTCTACGCCGTGGAGGTGCCGGAGGCGCTCCTCGAGGAGGCGCGCGAATTCCACGACAAGCTCGACCGCGACATGGACCGCGGCTGGCAGATGAGCCGCGAGTTCGTCGCCCATCCCGACCGCCTGCAGCGCTGCCAGATCGTTGCCGACAAGCTCCTCACCAGCCTTACCCAGGGCAACGAGGCAACAGCAATGCTTATGGCCTCATACATCGCGCTTCGCATGCCGGGCGCGATCGGCGTGGACGTCGACGCTGGGGGCGAGATGCAGGGCACCGAAGTGCTCTACACCTAGATGGGCACGCTCGGCGGCACGCGCATCCGCGAGCTGAAGCCGCTCAGCTTCATCTACGAGATGGCGCGGGCGCTCCCGTCCGATGTCTGCGGGGAGGCGATCCGCCGCTTCGAGGCGAGCCCGGGCGAGCAGGTCGCCGGGCGCATCGGCGCCGCGGCCGAGGAGGCGCCGCAGGTCAAGCGCTCGACCGATCTCCATATCAGCGGGCGCGAGGCTTGGCGGGACATCGACCGGACCCTCTCGCAGCAGCTCGCCGCCGCGGTCAACGCCTTCGGCCTCGAGTTCCCGTTCTTCGCCGCCAATTCCTTCAAGGACCTCGGCTACAACCTGCAGCGCACGCTTCCCGGCGAGTACTACCATTGGCACGTGGACGCGGGGCCGGGCGAGTTCAGCCAGCGCCAGCTCGTCGCGATCTGGTACCTGAACGACGTGCCGGGGCCGGGCGGCGAGACCGAGTTCCCGCTGCAGGGGGTCTCGGTGCGCCCGGAGGAGGGGAAGCTCGTCCTCTTCCCGCCGTTCTGGACGCACGTGCACCGGGGTGTCACGCTCCAGCAGGGCGCCAAGTACATCGCCACCACCTGGGTCTGCTTCGCCTGAGATCGCATGCTCCTCACCCTTTCCGGCGTCCTTAGGCCCGACGAAGTGGCGCTCGCGCGCGACTGGCTCGCGGGCGCGAGCTTCGTCGACGGCAAGGCTTCGGCCGGCGCGGCCGCGCGGCGCGTCAAGCGCAACCTCGAGGCCGAGCGCGGCGCCGGCGCGCTCGAGCGGCTCGACGAGATGGTGATGGGCAACCTCTCGCGCCACCCGGCGTACCGCGGCGGCGCGCTGCCGCTGCACGCCGCGACGCCGCTCTACATCCGCTACCAGGCGGGCATGGAATACGGCGATCACCTCGACGACCCGATCATGGGCACCGGCGGCGTGATGTACCGCTCGGACGTCGCCGTCACCGTGTTTCTCAGCGCGCCCGAGGAGTACGATGGCGGCGAGCTGGCGATCCGCGGCGCGGCGGGCGAGCAGAAGATCAAGCTGCCGGCCGGCGACGCGGTGCTCTACCCCGCGGGCACCATCCACCACGTCAGCCCGGTGACGCGCGGCGAGCGCCTCGTGGCGGTGACCTGGGTGCAGAGCGTGGTGCGCGACCCGGCGCGGCGCGAGCTGCTCTACGGCCTCAACCTCGCGCGCGAGAAGCTGCTCGCCGGCGCGCCCGGGGCCGAGGAGACCGCGCAGGTGAATGCCGCTTATCTCAACCTGATACGGATGTGGTCCGACCTGTGAGCGAAACCGAGCTGTCGAAGGAGGAGCGAATCCTGCGGGCGATGAAGATCACGCTCGCCGGCGTCATCCGCGACACCTCGACCCCGCACGGCATGCGCCATCCCCTCTCCGACGCGACCATCGAGGACCTGCGCCAGTGCCTCGCCCTCATCAGCGCCCGCGAGCGCGAGCTCGCGCAGGCCACCGGCCGCGACGCCTCCGAGCGCCCGCGCTACGCCGACGAGCCCTCGCGCGCCGGCCAGGTGATCGAGTTCTACAAGAAGCGCCCGGACGACGATGGCTGAGAGCGCCTGCAGCGAGCTCGAGCCTTACGCCCTGCGCGTCATCGGCGACAGCATGGAGCCCGAGTTCCCCGACGGCTGCGTCATCATCATCGACCCCGGCCACCTCGCGAAGCACGGCTCCTACGTGATCGTCGAGTACGCCGGCGACGTCTTCTTCCGCCGCCTCGCCTTCGACGGCGAGCGCCGCTTCCTCGAGCCCCTCAACCCCAAGTACGGCGCCTTCGAGCTCATCCCCCCCTACACGATCCGCGGCGGCGTCGTCCAACGCGCCGGCCGCCGCCGCTCAGAGCGCAAGCACTACGCCTGAGAACGGTTTTTCTCTGCAGTGGCTTTTCGCTCGCTCCATCCGGCGTCAAGGATCTCGACATAGCGATCGAAGCGATACACACGGTTGCGCTTCCGGCCGGTGATCTCGCGCACGATGCCGAGGGCTTCGAATTTCTGTAGCCGGCTGATCGCTGTCGCCAGAGTTCCGCCCATGTGCCGGCGCACGCCTGTCGCGGTAACGATCGGGTATTGGTAGAGAACGTTCATCAGCTCGGGACCCTTGGAAAGGCCGGCCGCCAGTCCATCCATCTCTCGCTGAAGCGCTTGCAGCTTCTCGCATACTGCTAGCGCATCCTTCGCCGTCAGCTCTACACCGAGGAGCATGAACTTCACCCACGTTTGCCAGTCGCCGTGCGACCGCACGCGCATCAGGAGCTCGTAGTACTCACGCCTGTTCTCCAGCAAGTACAGGCTGAGATAGAGGAGCGGCTTCTCGAGCTTCTTCATGTGGGAAAGCATGAGCGCGATCAACAGCCGGCCCATGCGCCCGTTTCCGTCGGTGAACGGGTGAATCGTCTCGAACTGCGCGTGGGCGAGCGCGCAGCGCACGAGCGGCGGCATCGGGCTCTGGTGCTCGTTGATGAAGTACTCCAGGTTCGCGAGCGACTGGTACATCGGCTGCTCGGGCGGCGGCACGTACTGCGCCTCGAAGGCGCTCGAACCTTCTCGTCCGATCCAGTTCTGCCGGGGGCGGAATGCGCCGGGATGACCCTTCTCCTCGCCCTCGAGCAGGATGCCGTGCAGGTCCTTGAGCAGCGTGGCGCCGAGTTTTCCGCCCGGCAACCTCTTCAGGCCTTCGTTGAAGGCCTTGACGTACTTCACCACTTGCTCGACGTCCTTGTTGTGTCCGCGGTGATCCTCTTCGGCTTCGTACTGCAGCACCTCGTCGAGCGTGCACGAGATGTTCTCGATCTCGGAGCTCAGGATGGCTTCCCGCCGCACGTACATGCCCACGAAGAGATCGGGATTGGGAATCGAAAGCGCCTTGCCCGCGAGCTGACCGAGGTAGTGGTCCGCATTCGTGAGCGCGAGCACGCCTTCCTCGTCCAGGACAAACGGCGGGTCCGGGGGCAGAGGATTCGGATGAAACGCCAGATACCCCTCGGGCTCCTTCTGGGTCTTTCCGGCGCTGGACTGCATCGGGTTCATCCTGGCGGGTGCCTTTAATTCTATAAAGCTATATAAAGTGAATTAACAGGCGACTAATTTAACCAGTTAATTCATAAAACACAAGATTATTAAATTAACAGAGGATTTTAATGCCACCCTACTTCCAGAACCCGCCCTCGGCCCCGCAGACCCAATGACGTTCGCCAAGGAGGCCGATCGCCTCCTTGCCGCTTCGCGAATGCGGCGGTCAATGCGGCGTGATCCGCGACACCTCGACCCCGCACGGCATGCGCCACCCGCTCTCCGACGCGACCATCGAGGACCTGCGCCAGTGCCTCGCCCTCATCAGCGCCCGCGAGCGCGAGCTCGCCCAAGCCACCGGCCGCGACGCCTCCGAGCGCCCGCGCTACGCCGACGAGCCCTCGCGCGCCGGCCAGGTGATCGAGTTCTACAAGAAGCGCCCGGACGACGATGGCTGAGAGCGCCTGCAGCG